>JBJTAQ010000841.1:0-4325 GCA_046090945.1 Pirellula sp. | reverse complement strand
GGTTCTGCAGTCGACTCAGGCTTCGCAGGACATCGATCGCAGGATAATGCCCACTGTCGGCAAGATCTTTGGAAAGGACGATATGGCCATCGAGAAAACCCCGCACGGCATCGCTGATCGGTTCGTTGGTATCGTTACCTTCTACCAGAATCGTATAAATTGCTGTGATCGAACCGCGCGAGCTGTTGCCAGTTCGTTCGACCAGATGGGAAAGCGATGAGAACACACTCGTCGGATATCCGCGAGTCGTGGGGGCTTGACCTGCCGCCAATCCGATCTCCCGCTGAGCCGTCGCGAACCGGGTGAGCGAATCCATCAGCAAGAGGACCGATTTCCCTTGATCTCGAAGCGATTCGGCGATGGCCGTCGCGGTCTTGGCTGCCAAGATGCGTCGAGGTGCTGGTTGATCGCTTGTGGCAACGACAGTGATCGACTTGGCTCTGCCATCAGGCCCAAGGTCATTTTCGAGAAAATCGCGCACTTCCCTACCCCGCTCTCCGATCAAACCGATAACGACATAATCGGCCTGTGTGCCACGCGCGAGCATTCCTAGAAGGGTGCTCTTTCCAACCCCAGCCGCTGAGAATACTCCTACACGCTGGCCTTGGCCGATGCTCATGAGAGTATCGATCGCTCGGACACCGGTGGGCAAGGCTGTGCGGATTGGTTGTCGGCTTAGCGGCGACACCGGCGGTGCGTCGCAAAGAACTCGTTTCCCCGCGTAGAGCGGCGAGTCGCCATCGATGGGGATACCAGTCGCATCAAGCACCCTTCCGCAGAGTTCACCGGAGACCCGTACCGATCTGCAGGAACGAACCAGTTCGACGCGATCGCCAGCCCGGACACCTTCGAGCAAGTCGAAAGCGGCCATAAGCGTTCGACCTTGATCAAAACCGATCACTTCGGCTTCCAAGGGACCGAGCCCTTGTCGAACGATTCGAGTCACAGTTCCAACAGCAAGTGGCAGCCCCTCGACGGCGATGGCTCCGCCGCGCAGAGAACTTACCCGGCCCCGAACTTGGTAGGGGATCAATCGCTGGATTGCACCATTCCAATCGGAGCTTTTTGGCAAGACTGGCATTCGGCTAAAAATCGTTTCGGCATCCATAGGATTCACTTAGCCGAGTTCCTGTTCGAGTCGTTCAAGTTGCGTTTTTAGGGATCGATCCAGTGTCGTCTCTGGCGTCTGCACAACGACACTGCAGTCTTCGAGCGAAGGGTCGTCAACGATCTGGAACTCGATTCCCGGTGAGAGTCTCTCAATGAGTGCTGGTAAAGCATCCGAGAGTTTCATTGCGTCGGAGGAACTGAGCCTGATCGTTAGGTGCCTGTGGTTTTGTACTAAACGCACCATTTCCTCGATCCATTGCAGCAGGATCGTCGGATCACTTTCGATCTGTCGCACCAGTAGTTTTTCAGCGATCTTCACCGCAAGCGAGACGGTTTCGTGCTGCCACTCCCGGAGCCACTGCTGCGTCGCGTCTTGGAGAGCCCTGCAGATCGAATCGACTCGCTCGGCAATATTGGTCATCTGCTGTGCGACCAGCGCGTCGGCTTGCTGCTGAGCGAGTTGATCGATTACCGCACGCCCCTCCTGGACTGCTTCCTTGCGTGTGGTCTCTCTCAATTGCTGGCAATCGCGTTGGCATTGCTCGAGGATTGCGCGTGCCTGGGCCATGACCGAATCTAAAGAACCTTGCTCGGCAGGAGGATCGATCGACCCGGTGTCGGTACGCTTGGTGCCGAAAAGCGATTTAGGTTTGAGAATCGATGCCATGCGAGCTGTTCTAGTCCTAAAAGGGTTACGGTCAAGCGGATATCCGACGCTCGTTTTCCGACGGATTGCTCGCTGAAAGTTCGATTGCTCTTTGAGCGAATTGGGCCGCCAACTCCTGCCAAGCCTTCTTGTCCATGATCGGGACGCTTGCCAATTCCCGACGAAGCCGTTTCAGAGCATTTTTCGGCGTCAGCTTCTCAATGCGCAATCGCATCGCTTTGGGTGATCCAGCTAGAAATTTTCGAACAAGATCAGCGCTGTGGCTGTAAAGGACGCGAAGCAGGTCCAAGTCGTCGAGTTTCATCATCAATTCGATCGACTCTTCGCGGTTGGATTTGCTGCTCAGCGGTATCACAAATTGGCGTTTTAAGTCAGCTTGTGGCTCAGACTCCAATCTGTTTCCAGGAGTATTGCCAGGAAGTGATTCCTCTGGCGGCATCGGCCGATACACACCATCAGCACGGATTCCATCTTGCACTCCTTGTGCAGTCAAAGGCCTCTGGGAATCAAGCACCGCGAGCAAATCGCGGAGTTTCTCTTCACCCCGATGCTGACTCTCGAGCTTGCGTACGATCGATTGGACCTGAGTCCGGAATTCGCTCAGGATTCCCTCGATGACCACCGAAGAGATCGAATCCAGACGAGTGATCCAATGAAGCGAATGCCGGGCAAGTCCCGCTTCCAATTGCTGGACAATCGACTGCCCCATGCGACTTGGCATGTGCCTAAGGATCGTCGCAATCACAATCGGTCGCTCTTGACTCAGGACCTCGATTATGGCCTCAAGGGGTAAACCGTCCATCGAATCAACCGGACTGTCGCAGTCCGTGGCGGCCTGAGCTAGGTGCTCGTCTTCAAATTCAAACAACTCCTCGATCGCTTCGATGGCAGTCTGCCGCTCGTCGTCCGATACGTTTTGAAGCTGATCCGCTTGGAGACGAATTTGCCGGGCCAAACGCTCTGGCATGTGGTCGAGCAACCGATCGGCATCGTCCTGATCCAACTCCTGGATTGCGATCGACAGCAGGCGAATTCGATGCTCGTTCTCAGCGTCCATCAGAAGTTTGTTTG
This sequence comes from Pirellula sp., assembly GCA_046090945.1. Classification (GTDB taxonomy): domain Bacteria; phylum Planctomycetota; class Planctomycetia; order Pirellulales; family Pirellulaceae; genus JBKCUI01. Next base: position 1,477 of record JBJTAQ010000841.1, on the reverse strand, counting down.
GCGGGCAAAAGGAAGGACAGTGCGGTACAAAACGCCGAACAGGAGTTGTAAAGGATCCGCTGGTCGAAACGCTAGATCGAAACTTGTATTGCTAGCAATCTGCGATTGGGCTTGCACATGCCGAAGGGTTCATGCTATGCCAGAAGGATGAAGAGTGCGGGCGGCAAAAAGACACGAGCATATCCAAGAGCTTATTTAAGAGCTCATCCAGCGGGGTTGATCCAGACTGCGGTGTGGACAGTCTGGATTGGGCTGATTGCGATCGCCGGTTGCCAGCGGAGTCAGCCCAACGTTTTGGGTTCGGTCCCGAACTATCTCAGACCTTACAACCCGGGGGCTCCTGCGTCGTTTCCGGAGGCAAGTCCGGCAGGGGTTGCAGTCCCTGGGGCGGCAGCAGTTCCGGGACCACCGACTTCGGCCCCATTAGCAGTTAGTCCTAGTAGCAATCCGACGAGCAGTCTGAGCGACCCGGCGAATTTCGGCTATGCGGCTCAAATCTCGGAGCTTGAACGCCGCGCTCGTTTGCTCGATGAGAACAATCGCCAACTTCATAGTCAGCTCGCCCAAGCTCAGCAGCAGGTTCAGACCTACCGCGAACGATCCGACTTGATGCAGCAGCAGCTAGGCGACATGTCAGCTCAGTTGCAACAAGCCAGGATCGCCGCCAGCCGCAGCGTTCCTACGACACTTGGTCCGACCGTTGTGCCAAACAATCCTGCAGTTCCACCGACTAATCCGCTGCTTGCAGGTCCGACGTTGCCCAGCGCGGTTCGTTCCGGTCAAGCCAATCCGGTTGGGGTTGATTCCCCCAAGCGAAGCGGTGCTCGACTGACGGCCAACACGAGCCGGGGTTTAGACTCCAGCAGTCCTTCATCGATCGAGCCGCTTCGTTCGCTGGGTTATCCTTTAGAGACCAATGGAAATGCATTACGAATCAGAATTCCGTCGGATCAGATATTTCAACCGGGCAGCTCGGATTGGACGGCCAGTGCCGGTCCTCTGTTGGAACGCGTCAGCAGCGCTTTGCGGACAGCGTCTCCTCATGGTCAACTTTCGATCGATTGCCACACCGACAACGCCAGTGCATCGAGCCTTGGAGTGGCAGGGGCAGAGCAGTTGACCAGCCAGCAGGCCGATGCCTTGTTAAACTACTTGGTCTCTCGGGGTGGCTGGAATCCGGGGGCCGTCATCAAGCATGCCAATGGCTCGGACATACCCCTGATGGACAACCAAACCCCGGCGGGCCGCGCGGCGAATCGCCGGATCGAATTTATCATCGCGCAGGACCGCTGACGGGACGGATTGTTTGCATGAATCCCAAGACACAACCGCCTGAACTTGCCTGTCCAAAGACCTACGATATCGTTTCGATTGGCGAAACGATGCTACGTCTCTCGCCTCCGATCCCGCTGCGACTCGAACAGTCCTCTTTGCTGGAGATGCATATCGGCGGAAGCGAATCAAATACACTCGTTGG
>JBJTAQ010000840.1:0-2218 GCA_046090945.1 Pirellula sp. | reverse complement strand
TTGTGATCGTGACAGCGGGCACAACCGATGCTCAAACCCAAAAAAACCTGGCCTATGTTCACCACGATCTCGTCGATCGCGTCTTGTCGTGCAAGGCGTTTGCTAGGTTCGTCAGCACCGATTTGTCCGGGTAACAGGACCGATGCGGTAATCAGAAAACCGGTGGCCGTGTCATGACCAAGTTGATCACCGGCGATCTGCTGGCGGATAAAATCATGAAACGGTGTATCTTGATCCAAGGCGCGGATCACATAGTCGCGATAATGCCAAGCGTGGGGCCGTTCGGTGTTGACCTCAAATCCATGAGTGTCTGCATAACGCACCACGTCGAGCCAATGCTGAGCCCAACGCTCGGCATAGCGGGGCGATCCGAGGAGCGTTGAGACCACCTGTTCATAGGCATCCGATTCACCGCTGTGCAACTCGAACCACCGTACAAGATCGGGGTCGGGAGGTAGACCGTGCAGGTCGAGCGAAACACGTCTCAGCCACTGCATGGGTTTGGTTTCGGGAGAAAACTCCAAACCGGAGCTTTTGAGTTTCTTTTCAATCAGAGCATCGATCGAAATCGTCGGGTCAAAATCTTCAGGGATGGGTTGAAAACTCCAATGCAGCTTGGGGTCTACCAACACCGTATCATCGATTCCATCTGGCCAAGGTGCACCGGCCTTGATCCAGGTCTTGAGCGTTTCGATCTGTTGATCGCTCAATGGTGGGTTCGTTGGACCAGGGGGAGGCATGCGATCCTTGGGGTTTGGATGGCAAACCAATTCCAACAGAGGACTGGATGCAGGATCCGCCGGATCGATCAGAGGGCCATAGTTTTCGCCACCGCGCAAGGCTTGGGATTTGATATCCAATCGAAAGCCAGATTTCTGTTTGGTTGGACCGTGGCAAGCATAGCAGTGCGATTTGAAAATCGGTTGGATGTCACGAACAAAATCGATCGACTCGGACTTGGGGGCAACCTCTGAACTCGCTTCAGACTGCGCCGAGGATCTAGATACAAGTTCCGGGGAGCACAGCCCAAAAAAACAAACGAACGCAGCAGCCCATCGGGAACTGGGGGCCCAACCGTGAGGAATGGATCGTTGCGTTGAGGTTCGGTGCATGAAGATTGCCTATCGTAAGCCTTCGAACGCCCCAATCTAATCGATCGAACGTACACTTGCGACTCATATCGACACCTGGGACTGCGTGGATCAGAGATCCCTCGAATTGCTGGAAAGGATTCGTCTGGGCAACAGCGATTGGAAAAAACCGTGAAAATAATAGATCCCCGTTGCTAAAGTATCAAAGAATGATACAATGATTCATCATGATCACCATTTCACTTGAAAGCGCAGTTCCGTTGCACGATCAGCTCGTTTCCGAGCTGCGTGGGTTGATTGCGCAAGGCAAATTGAAGGTCGGGGATGAACTCCCCCCAGTCCGACAATTGGCCTCTGACCTTGGGATCAACCTCAATACCGTCGCGCGAGCCTACCGCGATTTGACCGATGCGGGGTTGCTTGCCAGCGCCCGAGGACGCGGTACGGTCGTCATCTCGACGATCGAGCGGCATCCTGGATCGCAGAGCGTTTCACGAGATCGACTTGAAAGCACTATGGCCAGCGCTTTGGCAGACGCCAAAATCTCTGGATTATCGCTGGAGGTTATCCAAGCGATCCTGAATAAACAAATTGAGTTACTTTGGAACCGTCGATAGGAACCAAGCCATGCTGACGATCAACGACTTCCTTCAATTCGTGCTATCGGCAGTCTTTCCGCCTCTGACGATTCTCTCTCCACTGCTTGTGGTTGCAGTGTTCCTTTCCAAAAATCGGGCACCTGACGAGTCCTCACGGAAACTCAGTGCAAAATGGATGTGGTGGCTGGTTGTGTTTACGGTTTCATCGCTGATGCTGTGGGCTTGTTTGTTTTTTTTCCTTCCCGCTATCAAAAACAGAGACCAGTACATTTCTCAAACCTCATTTTTATTTCTCCCGCTGTGGTTCGGACTCGCCATGCAGACCTTGCGTGCGAGAATGCCTAAACAGGACTCTCAAAGGGACGGTGGTGCTGTTCGTCGAGCCTCGTTGGGGAATCGCGAGCGAAAGAGTCCGATCCGTCGATGGCATTGGTACCTCGCTTTTGGTGCTTTGGCGTTTTGGTTTCTGATGATTGCTCTTCGAGGAATTTTTCCCTTTGAGTCCCCAGGTGCTAGCGAAGCGGAAAC
>JBJTAQ010000839.1:0-1596 GCA_046090945.1 Pirellula sp. | reverse complement strand
TGTTCGATTGCCGGTTCTCAAATCCGACTTGATGGTCACCGGGGAATTGAAGAACTTCATGGACAAGGTCGCCCTTTTTTCGGCGACCGATCTGCGAAGCCTTACGATCTTTGGCTTGGGCTTGGCCCCTTATATCTCTGCATCGATCATTTTCCAGTTGCTCGGCACTGTTTGGAAACCGATCGAAGACTTGCGAAAGGAAGGGACCGCAGGTCGTAAAAAAATCAACGAATACACACGCTACTTAACGGTGCTGATTTGTATTCTACAAAGCTGGGTTTATCTGAGTTTCACGGTCGGTCCACAAGACTCGCCTGCTTCGTCTCAGTTCTTCGGAAACAACTCCAGCAGTTTATCGCTGGGCTGGCAAATCACATCCGTGGCCATTATGACGGCCGGTTCGATGTTCCTTATGTGGCTGGGCGAACAGATCGACGAGTATGGGATCGGCAACGGCATCTCCTTGTTGATTATGGCAGGTATTCTCGCCCAAATGCCCAAAGCTCTTTGGGATTTGAGGCAGAACGTATCGACATCTCTGACCGGGAATGCAGGGACCTCGCTCGGTCCTGATGTCTTGGCCGTCTTGGCCCTTCTGTTTGTTGCTGTGGTCTTCGGCGTAGTATTCATCACGATGGCCCAACGTCGTATTGAGATGCAGAGCGCCAAGCATGTTCGGGGACGCAGAGTCTCTGGAGGGACCAAGCAGTTTCTTCCCTTGAAAATCAACCAATCGGGCGTTATGCCGATCATTTTTGCAAGCAGTTTTCTAATGATCCCAGGAATGCTCTTTGGAGTTCTCGCCCAATCGGCTGCGGCAGGAGAAGGTTTCTGGCAAACGCTTTCAAGCTTCTTCCAACAAGCCTCTTCGATGTTTAACTCAGGCTCGTCGTTTACCTACAATGTCCTGTACATCCTTTTGATCTTCTTCTTCTGTTTCTTTTGGACATCGATCATGTTTAACCCCAAAGAGATGTCCCAGAACCTTCAAGATGCCGGGGCTTTTATCCCCGGATACCGACCAGGCAAACGAACTGCAGATTATCTCGAAAAAGTGATGCTCAGGATCACCTACGTCGGCGCGGCGTTTCTGGCAATCATCGCAATTGTTCCGACGATTATCACATCGCAGTTTGGGGTTTCATTCACCGTCGCTTCGTTCTACGGTGGGACCGGCTTGCTGATTGCCGTGAGCGTTGCGTTCGATTTGATCCAAAAAATCGATAGCCACCTTTTGATGCGAAACTACAAAGGACTCCTGGAGTCGTAGTTCGAACGTCCTCATAGCTACTTTGGAATTAAGAAAGAAGGGGGCCCAATCGATGCTGATCGTGTTCATCGGCCCTCCTGGTGCAGGCAAGGGCACCCAATGCCGTCGCTTGGTCGATCTTTTCCAAATTCCTCATCTTTCAACAGGTGAAATGCTCCGTGCAGTGATGGAGCAAGACTCCGCATTATCGCGGTACGTGGCGACCTACATCAATGCAGGTAAGCTTCCTATCGGTGGATGGATGCACGAAGATTGTCCTCAACGCTGCACACGCCAGCGCAGGTGTCACGGCAACGTACATGTTCAAGACTGGGCCTCGCGTGCCG
>JBJTAQ010000838.1:0-3945 GCA_046090945.1 Pirellula sp. | reverse complement strand
CGATCTTCTTGATGATCGGGTTGTAGTCAGGCAGACCGAATCCCACACCAACGGCCTGTCCGTCAACCTCGATGACGCTGGTTGCCGCCGGATTGATCAGCAACTTCAGCGATCCGCCCAATGCTTTAATTTCCCCGTCGCTTAAAGGCACAAAGCCCCAAGTGCTCTGAAGCGACTCGTTGTATATCTTTAGAAAGAGCAACAACTCGTTTCCAAAATTCTTCGGGTTCACAGGACGAATTTTTGCGTGAAAGCGATCTTGGACCATATCCACCACCTGATGGATTTTCGGATCGAGGGTATTGAGCATCGCGATGTTGCCGTCGTAGGCATACATGTCTTGGGTCTTCTGGAATCCAGATCGTGTGATCAAGCGATCGTGGTAGGGGGGGTTGTAGGTCATCATGAAGGTGGGTGGAGTGGTGAACCCATCGACCAAGGTACCTGTTTCGTAATTGAGCGAGGGGTTGCAAGGTCCACGCACATCGGTCATCCCCTGAGACTTTAGGTACATGCCTGCTGCCTTGAAAAGCGCATCGGCGACGTTCTGGTCATCGATCGATTCGAAGAAGCCAAAGAACCCTCGTTTTTCCTCGAAGCGTTTGTTGTGACCGTGGTTGATGATCCCCACGATCCTGCCGACTACCTCGGACCCCCTGCGCGCTAAAAATGCTTGGCAGCGATTTGATTCGTAAAAAGGATGCTTGCGAAATCCTACCAATTCCTCCTGGTTCATCCGGATCGGCGGAATCCAGTTCGGGTCTCCTCGATAGATCCTCCAGATGAGTTCCATAAACTCCTTGCGATCCTTGCGCCCGTCAACAGGGGTGACTCGTACTGGATTCATTCTTCTGGATTTCTCGCTGTTGATATCCCTGATGCCTGCCATCGCCCTAAAATGTGACCAAGAACGACGCTACCATAGTACGCTGGAACCGATGCGATGGGTAGGATAGCGCCGACAGCTCCACCGACATAGGTACCATAAGCCGGGTATAAGACATGGTAGGCTTCACGCTGTAGATTCTCGTCGAGAGCCTGCTGAGCGTAGGCGATCGCGTCGCTTGTCGCAACGGCTTCGTGATACAAAGGAACGATTGGCAATCCATACACCGCTGCATAAATGCCCGGGTAATTGCGTCTGGAAAAATCCTTGGCATGCGCCCCTTCATGCAATGCGATCGCTGGCACATCGCTGTACAGATGGATCGTTTGCGTATACGGATTAAAGTGATCGCCCCCAAAGATGCGCCCCGGAAAAACAGTCTCGCCGAGCACACTGAGCGTCCCGATCGAGTAACGCCATGGCCAAGCCATCGAACGGTTCTTGGTCAACCGCTGCATGTCGTCCCAAGGACGATACTGGTTCAACCGAACTTTGACATGCCTTAGATCATTGCTGCGAAGATACTCTGCGATGGTCTCTTCAGTGTGCGATCCGATCCGGTGGTTCTCAATCCGACGATCCCACAACAGGATTTTTGACGGGACACCGAAAACCCAGCCTACACCATCGAGGACCGCTCGACGCTGGCCTCGCTCGATCGGCGTTGTATTGGCTTGCAGCAACTCAGGCGCAATGCTTTGTTTGGAATTGTCGATGGTCTTGGGAGCTAGCAATCGGCAACCAGATCCCAAGCTGATGCAAATCCAAAGTAGCAACAGCAGCCGCTTATTCATTATCGGTCGGAGGCCTAAAGCCACCACCGGGTGTGACCTGCGTCGAAGGGAAACTCAACGGCGCTCCATATGGGAAGAACAACTCTCGCATCCGCTGGCCAAACGATGGCTGGGGAGCTTGTGCCACCGGACCGGGAACGACCGGGCCGGGCATCACGCCAACCGGAGCCGGTGCCATGATCGGGGGCGTTGATTGGATCACCGGAGGAGGAGGCGTCACCGCAATTCCTTGACCAGCTTGAAGTCGTAGTTGCTCTCCAGACGCAATCAACGCGTCCTCCGGAACATCGAACTCGGGTGTCATTTGCACGTCGATGATCCGCTCATCGCGAGATTCGAATGGCCAGAGAGTATCTGAGACAAAGTCCAACGGGGGGATCTGGTACCAAGGTGCATGGACCTTGCGCAGGAACTTTTCAGTCCTGTATCCATCTTTGACAATCTCGATATTTCGAGTGCCATAGTAGGTAAATCCAGTCGAGACTGGAGTCAGCCCAACTGGTTGCTTGTCGACATACACCATCGCTCCAGATGGATTGGTTCGAAACGTCATTCGTTTTCGGACACACCCAGTTTGCAGGCTCAGCAGTGCTGTTGCAGCCCACAGAACCCAGGTGCGTTGATAAGCTTGCTTGTTCATCCCCGTGTTGTAGTCTTACCGAGGCTTACCGATCAATAGTGATTGGAAAACGTCAGCTAAACTGCAACGGCAAAGCAAGCCGGAGAAGCTAGGCAAGATGCGTTCAATCAGTCGAGGATGTCCGAGGGGTGCCCCAGGTAGTATCGGCTACACCAAGCTCATAATTGGCATAGCGTGCCATCACAAACAGAAGGTCGCTCAGACGATTCAGGAAGATAACGATGTGGGAAACATCGCTAACACGCCGGTCATGCCCGAGCCTGACAATCTCCCTTTCGACTCTCCGGCAGATCGTTCTTGCCAAGTGCAGATGAGCCGCCTGAGGACTCCCGCCAGGCAAGATGAAATTCCTTAATGCCGGCAGTTGAGCCTCCATCGAGTCAATCCATTCTTCGAGTTTAGAGACATGTGGGTTGCTGTTCCACTTCAAGTTGTGTTGCTCGGGCTCGGGACTTGCAAGTTCCGCACCGATTGAGAATAGTTGATGCTGGATCGAATCGAGCATCTGATCGAGCCTGGGAGATAACCCTGTACTGCGAGCGGTACCCAATACGGCATTGAGCTCATCGACTGACCCGTATGCACAAATTCGGGCATCGTCCTTGGACACACGGGGGCCTCCGAACAAGCCCGTTGTTCCTGCATCGCCAGTCTTGGTATAGATCTTCATCGACGGAATCTTCTGTTGGACAAGCGATTTGGAATGGATGTCGGTATGATACTCGGCTGGCAACCGACCACCAGAGCAACCGAGACCCAAGGCAAGCAGGAGCGACATTGTGGCAAAGGGGGACAAACCATCGGTGTTTTCGTCCGGATACCTCATTTTTCGCAAGTCCGATCGATTGGAGTTCCTACTCATGAGGCATCCGGATCGCTGGGACCTGCCCAAGGGCCACGTCGATTCCGGCGAATCGCTCGCCGAAGCGGCCCTTCGGGAACTCTGGGAGGAGACCGGGATCTCCCGCGAATTGATTTGGACCGCGCCGGATTTTGCCCATACCGCGCGGTACTGGGTTTCAAAATGGAAATCTCCGGACAAGAGGGTCCTGAAAGAACTGACGATCTTTTTGGGCCTACTGCTAAGTCCTACTCAGATCGTTTGCACCGAGCACTTAGATTTTCAGTGGTGGCAATGGAAACCACCCCACCGGATCCAGGCCCAAGCGATCGATCCGCTTCTGACGAACGTCCAGGATTATTTTGACGATCATCCCGAAGTCTTGCAGAGGTTCATGAATTTACCCAGGCTGGGTGCTTAAGCCGAACGGGGGCGATAGCGCCCGGTCCCGACCGAGCGGACCCGGCGCGAGGCCTGGGTCACTGCCCATTCCACCGATCGGATCTTTCGATAGACCCTAGGACGGTTTCGGAACCGTTCCAGGCTCCGCCGGTATTTCAGGAAAAACATGAAGGTTTCCGCAAAGTCTTCGCTTGCGTTGGTCGTTGCATAGTCGGTGATGAATTCATCCAAAAGGTAACCGTAGAAGAAATTCAGCTGGCCTTTGGGACTCCGGCAGCGTTTCTTACCAGCCTGGTACTCCGGGTCCCGCTTGAGAGCCTTTCGCCATTGCATGTAAGGGCCTGGGCTACAATTCGTGTAAGAAGCCCCAAAAGCTCGGCTG
>JBJTAQ010000837.1:0-15195 GCA_046090945.1 Pirellula sp. | reverse complement strand
GGCCAGGTTTTGGATTTGAAGTCATTGGGGCTACGATCCTTCGAACCCGGTGCCATGGTTCGTTGCGGGAATACTTGGCATGCCGTTAAAGATCCAATGCGATCGCCGCTTCGACACGTGCTAATCGATGCATTCAAAACTCTTGCAAGTCCGGTCGCGACCTGGGGGGATCTTTGCACTCTGTTCGTGTATCGCAGGAAACTGACCAGGATGTCCGAGCAGCGGGTGCTCGAACGACCCGGTATCAATACGCTTCAGCGACTACGGCAAGTCGGTTTTTCGGAACGCATCATCGATCGATTCTTTCGACCGTTTTTGGGAGGGATCTTTTTGGACGAATCCCTCGATATCGATTCGACACGCATGGAGTTTGTGTTCCGCGAGATGGGGTTAGGTACCGCTGCCTTGCCCGCGGAGGGAATTCAAGCGATCGCCGATTCGCTATGTCGGGGCTGGAATCGGGAACAGCTAAGGCTCAATGCGACCGTTTCGAGAATACAAGAGGATGGTGTTGAGTTGTCCGATTCGAGTCGGATATTTGGTCGCGATATCATCGTTGCCACGGAGGCTACAGGTGCCAAACGGTTGTTAGGTGACCGTTTGCCGATCGGTCAGGCCGTTCGATGGAACGCGACGACCTGTTTGTACTTTGCGATGGATCGAAGTGCGGCACCAACGCGTGAGCCAATCCTGTTTCTCAATGGCAATCGGACTGTTGCCGAGCCATTAGCTGTGGATGTTCAATCATCTGGTTTTTCGATCAATCATGTGGCGTTCCCGAGTCTGGTTCAGCCGAACTATGCACCCAAAGGGCAGGTGCTTGCAAGCGTTAACATCAATGGTCGCGTCGAGCTCGATTGCAATGAACTCGTCCAAGCCGTCCGTAGCGAACTTGAACATTGGTTTGGCTGGCAGGTATCGCTTTGGCGGCATCTAAGGACTTACGCTGTTCCTTGTGCGTTTACAAGCCCTTCCCAATCTTTATTGCCGCAGAGCGGGAGGGGGTTGTACAAGATCGCTCAAGGGCTTTACGCTTGTGGCGATTACACCACGACAGCGAGCATCGAGGGAGCGATCCGCAGCGGCTTGCTTGCGTCTAAAGCGGTACTCGAGCGTTAGGATCAACTCCGCAAGCAGCTTGTCTTTGGATCTCGCAGCACGACTGTTTGCGTAAGATGATCCGAGTTGTTCGTAGGCTTACCAAACTACAAGATGGGTTTGCAAGGAAAACCCAGTCTTGTCGAAGACGATTTTTTTGGCTCTTTCAAGCAATGTGATTACTTGCTCGGATGTTGCGCCGGTATTGGCGGTGATGTAGTTTGGGTACGAAGAGTTCAACTGAGTGTTTCCTTCGATCAAGCCATTGACCCCGCTTCGCTGGAGCAACTCGACGGCCGAAACACCATCGAGGTCGACAAAGGCTAAAGCGGATCGAGCGGGGTAGTTCGGTTGCTTGCTACGCTTTACGATCCAGAATGTCTGCTCCCGCTTGGTCAACTGTCGGACATCACCTGGCTGGAGTTCGAAAGATGCATCGAGGATGAGCAATTCGTCGAGGCTGCTACGACGATGCGAGAAGTTCACCTCGGAGGAGTTAACCGTCAGCATGTCCCCTTTGCGAGACAGGAGCGTTGCACCGGTCATTAAACTCCCGATGTCGCCGTCATCGGTGCTGCTGTTACCTCGGAGAGCGCCACCGAGAGTTCCTGGGATACCTACCAAATGCTCCAACCCGCCCAGGCCTGCTGCGACGCAGGCGGTTATCAAGTGTGCGAGTCGCGTGGCACCTCCACATTGGACCGCAGAGCCTTGGATCGAGATCTTTTCGAAGCATGGGGCTGTCAGATGAAGGACTATTCCATCGAAGCCATTGTCACGAACTAACACATTCGATCCACCCCCCAACACGCGGATGGGAATCCCTTGTTGGTTCGCAGTGCGGACGATCTCGACGAGTTGATCGATGTCCGAGGGCTCAGCGAAGTATTTCGCCTGCCCCCCAAGCTGCAACCATGTGTATGGGGCCAAGGGAACCCCTTCGCGAACAGATCCTTGGAATTTTCCGAACAACATCGAGTCCAATCTGTTTACCGACTGCCTGACTCAGTCAAACGAGTTATCGACGAGTCGGCAGCACCTCGGATGCCTTTCGGATGAGCTCTTTGACCCGGGTTTCTGTCTGCATCCCGGTGAGCGAAAAGCGTTTCCAGCCAGAGTCGCTTTCGCAAAAAACCACCAGTTGGGGTAGGATCTTGCCTTGCATGACTTCGTTGGCCAGTTCCGGATGAGCATCTTTGTCGAGTTGGGTGAAGACCACCTCTTTGAGAGCTCCCGACTGTTTCATAGGGACAATTGTATCCGCCTTGAGCGTTTTACAAGCGGGACACCAGTCGGCTCCGACGAGAATCAATAGAGGTTTCCGCTCGTCGCGAGCTTTCCGGTAAGCTACCTCGTAGGGTAGGACTTCGGCCTCGCTCAGCCTCGGAGCAGGGATCGTCGAGGGATCTGCACCCCTTAGTGATCCAAATCCGGTCAAAACCAACAAAACCGCCAAAGTTGCCAATCGCAACATCGTAGGGACCCCTTTCCTTTTTCGGGACAAGTAAAAAATCATTCGCACGAATTACGCGGCTCAGAGTCAGCCCACAGGGGCTGCTAAGCCTCAGGTCCATCTTGCCACCAGTGCTCCCCGAACGGATTCGGGGCACACGGCCCTGTAAATCGTGCATACCACTGGACCTTGCTCGATGTTCATCGAGGAGTCTTGCTGCTGTTTAGCCGACCAAACCTAACGTTTCGAACATGGATCCCTTGGAGAAAACCACTTGGGAAACCTTGCCGAAACCGGTGAGTTTGCCGACTGAGCAAAATCCAACGGCGTCCGATAAGTGGGGTCAGTATAGGGATGTCCCCAAACTGTACAACCGATCCATCAGCCCACCATCGAATAAGAATCGCCAGGAAAAAACAAGGAATTGCGTCCAAGTCGCCCGGTTTCCGAGAATCACCGCGGGGTTGCTAGCAAATCCAGAAGGATCGCTAAGTGCCGTTGATACGGAAGGTTACGAACAGCCCAGAATCTCTGGAGAAAGGCCCGAGGAACTGTGCCAAATCCGTGCTTTTACTCAAGAAATCTCCAGAAAAAACCTTCAGGAAAAACTGGAATAAGCCTAGGCGAATCGAGCGTTTCTACGCCAAGCTTTTCTTATTTCACGGCGGTTGCAAGGGGTTTTGCTCCTTTAACCGTACGCCAATGTGGATTTTAGCCCCCTTTGGTCGATCCAGGGCGGCTACCGCTTGTTCGGAGCATGTAGCGAACAGGTTCCCTCCGAACAGCTCCGTCCAGCGATTTGGTAACGTCGCTTGGCGATCGCTTGGTAGAGCCAAGTCCAAACCGGCATGAGACCCGGGAAGTGCAAGGCTGGTGCGATGGGCCAAAGCATCGGTAGCAGTCGAGAAAGATACCGCAGTGAGTAAGCTCCCGCGAAGCGTTTGCCTGACGGTGCGATGACCCACATCTGCTCCATCAACTGTTCGTAGGTCAGGTCTGGATAAGCCTCAGCGACGATCGGGTCATGCAGCGATAGGAATTTGAGGCTACCGAAGAGATCGATTCGACGCAAATTCGCAACTTGGCCTGCGCAAAATTTGCATTGCCCGTCAAACAGGACAACGGTCTTTCGCAACCCGCCAACTGACCCATTGCCAACTTGCTCTATGCTCGACATCCCATCACAACTCCTAGACTTTCTGAAATCGAACCCCTTCCCCACATTCTAGTCGCCGGGCCGAGGAGTCTTGTAGGAACAATGGGAAAATAGTTGTTTCTATTTTGCTGTTCCGGCCCTCCACTCCCCCAGACTGATCCAATGCCAATCGAATCTCTTTGGCCGAGATATTCAGACTGTGACTCGTCAGAACTACTCCAATCGGATCCTCCGACAAAAGTTTCCAGCAATCTCTCATGAGGGGGACCAAATCTCGGTGGATCTCCCAAGCCTCACCCTTGCGACCATGTCCGTAGCTTGGCGGATCGAGTACCACCAATTCGTAATGACTCTGTCGTTTGAGTTCCCTTGCAACATACTTTCTTGCATCTTCGACAATCCAGCGAATCGGCTTATGCTCCAAACCCGATCGCATTGCGTTCTGCTTGGCCCAATCGACAGCGTGTTTCATGGCATCGACATGGGTGATCGAGGCTCCTTGGCGAGCCATCCACAGGGTGGTTGAACCCGTGTAGGCAAACAGGTGCAGAACCCGTACCGGCCCCCTGCCGCGCCTGGCTTCAATGCGATCTGCATACCAGTCCCACTGATTCCAATGCTCGGGAAATACTCCAAGTTGTCCGGTCCTCTGAGGAGTAATCTGGAGTTTGAGCTCGCGATGAGTAATCTCCCAGCCCTCAAGCAACTGATCGATCGTTTGACTCGCCTGAGCGGTTGCTTCCCATCCACCACCCATGGCATTCATTCGCTCTCCGCGATAAATCAGTTCTGCTGATTCCCAGGTTTCCGGAAGTGATTTTGGCGTCCAAGCCCCCCTTGAAGGGCGATCGATGGTGACCGAACCAAACCTTTCAAGCTTGCGACCTTCGCCAAAGTCGATCAGTTCGTACCCATGTCGCTCGGAGTTCATGTGGTTGTATACCGCTAACCCTTGAGAAATTACCCGTTTGAACCTATGATTCCCGCTCTAGTATCTGTCCGATATACGTCCGAACGCGGAAGTAACCGCGTCTGGCAAGGACACTCCGTTACCCAATCGAATGAGTCTTTCGTCCGATGCGACACGTGCTATCGGCTATTGTTCAGAATGTTCCAGGCGTACTGGCGCATATCTCCGGAATGCTTGCCTCTAGAGGATACAACATTGATTCCCTGGCGGTAGGCGAAACGGAAATCGCCGGTCTATCGCGGATGACCTTTGTCGTGCGCGGTGACGATCGTGTTCTGGAACAAGTCCGAAAACAGCTTGAGAAAATCGTTACGGTCGTATCTGTCCAAGACATAAGCGCCAACGATTATGTCGAGCGCGACTTGATGCTCATCAAGATCTCGGCTCCCACAGGAAGCAAGCGAAGCGAGATTCGCGAACTTGCAGAGATCTTTCGGGCCCGTATCGTCGATGTCGGTCCCGAAGAGATGATGATCGAAATCTCCGGTCGCGAGAACAAGGTCCAAGCGTTCATCGAGCGCATGAGACCTTATGGAATCAACGAACTGGTCCGAACTGGACGAATCGCAATGGTTCGAGGAAGCAACCCGAATCATATGCAGCGATGAGACCAACGCAAACTTTGAAAACCCATCCCCACACTCCTAAACATTTATCTCTATCCAACTCTGGTTGAACTAGCATGACTGCGAAAATCTACTACGAACAAGACGCCGATCTCTCGATTCTCAAGGATAAAACAATTGCCATTTTGGGATATGGCTCCCAAGGGCACGCGCAAGCTCAAAACCTGCGCGACAGCGGTTGCAAGGTGATAATCGGTCAACGACCGGGGAGCAAGAATTATGACTTGGCCGTCAGCCACGGTTTCCAACCTATGGAAATCGACGAAGCGAGTCGCAAGGCCGACATCATCAATGTGCTGCTGCCAGACGAAGTCCAAGGGGACCTGTTCCGATCCCACATCAAGCCGAATCTCTCGGCTGGTAACGTTTTGATGTGCTCGCACGGTTTCAACCTGCACTTTGGACAGATCGAACCTCCCAAGGGGGTTGATACTTTATTGGTTGCCCCTAAAGGCCCCGGGCACTTGGTTCGTAGCGAATACACCAAGGGTGGTGGTGTCCCATGTTTGATCGCTCTGGGCGCCAACGCCAGCGAGACGACCAAGAAAATCGGCTTGGCCTATGCCAAGGGTATCGGTGGTACTCGCGGCGGCGTGATCGAAACGACCATTGCAGAGGAAACCGAAACGGACTTGTTCGGAGAACAAGTCGTGCTTTGCGGCGGCGTGAGCGAACTGGTCAAAGCCGGTTTCGAGACGCTCGTCGAGGCTGGGTATCAGCCTGAAATGGCTTACTTCGAATGCATGCACGAACTGAAACTCATCGTGGATCTGCTGTACCAAGGTGGTTTGAACTACATGCGATACAGCATTTCGAACACGGCGGAGTTCGGCGACTACACTCGAGGCCCTCGGATTATCACCGCCGAGACGAAAAAGGAAATGAAGAAGATCCTGCGCGAAATCCAAACCGGCCAGTTCGCAAAGGAATGGATCTTGGAAAACAAGGCTGGTGCTCCAGCCTTTAAGGCCTCGCGGCGACTAGAGCGCAAGCATCAGATCGAGCAAGTCGGCCAACGGCTGCGGGGACTGATGAAGTGGATCGACGCCAAGGTTGTCGACTGATCTAGGCAACACGTCGGTAAGCGCCACTTATGTAGAATGCCTCGATGGCTTCTACAACCGCTTCTTGTTCCGATGGTGTCAGTTCCGGATAAATTGGCAAATGCAAGATCTCTCGGGCTGCTGACTCGGTATTGGGCAAGCAGCCTAGCGAGTAACCAAGGTCGGAATAGCACTCCTGCATGTGGAGTGGCACTGGGTAGTAAACTTCACATCCGATCCCTCTCTGCTGCAAATGGGCTTTGAGCGAGTCGCGCCGGCCGTGCGGTACGCGGATACCGTACTGGTTCCAAACATGCGTCGCCTTGGGCTGCTTCTTTGGCAGTTCGACAATCTCATGCAATTGACTGGATTGGAAAAGCTCTTTGTACCTTTGAGCATTCGAATTTCGAGCCTTGGCATAGTTCTCCAAATGCTTGATCTTAACACCCAGCACAGCCGCTTGCATCGTATCGAGCCGACTGTTGATCCCGACAAGCTTGTGGTAGTAACGAGGCTGCATCCCGTGCGAAGCCAATAGCCGAAGTTTGGCAGCAAACGCCTCGTCGTTGCAAACAAGCATCCCGCCATCGCCCATACCCCCCAAATTTTTGGTGGGGTAGAAACTCAAGCAACCGACCTTACCCCAAGACCCTGCAGGACGATCATCCCAGGCTGCACCGATCGCTTGTGCAGCATCTTCGATAACCGGGATTCCATGCGATTCGGCGATCTGTTGGATCTGATCCATAGGAGCGCATTGGCCAAACAGGTGCACTGGGATAATCGCCTTGGTTCGCGCTGTGATGCTCTCTTCGATGCATGCTGGGTCCAAGTTGTAAGTCATCGGATCGATGTCGACGAATACCGGTTCGGCCCCAAGTCTTGATACGGCACTAGCTGTCGCAAAAAATGTGAAACTGGGCACAATCACTTCATCGCCAGGCTCAACATCTAAAGCCATCAATGCTAATAGCAAGGCATCGCTTCCCGATGCGCAACCTATGGCATGCTCGGTATCGCAGATTGCGGACACCGTTTTTTCCAAGTCCGACACTTCCGGTCCATGTAGGAACCGGCCACTGTCGATCACTCGCTCAAGCGCCTCGATAAACTCCTGCTTGAGCGACTGATTGCCCCGTCCGACATCGAGCATCGGTACCGAAGCTGGCTTTTTGATTTCACTGGACATCCCAATCCCCATCCTTGGTGTTCTGCGTTTGGTGCTCTGGGTATCGAATACTCAGGCCAAACCTCCGTGCTATCCAAATACAATCCAGTCGACCTGGAGGGCTAGGGTATGAAAAATACCCTAGAAAAGTCAAGGCCAACCACCCCCCAGTCATTCGGAACCGCAACGGTTTTTGTTGGGGTTTTCAGGGGTTTTTGCAACTGGATCCCAGTGAACTGGTTCTATTTCATAGAGAATCTTTGATTCAGTTGGCGAGTCGATAGGTCGTGGTGGTGGTGCCTTCGATGTCCTGGGATAGTTTTTGCCCTCCGACACTCATATTCATTTTGAGTCTTTGACGCTGAAGGGACTTGGACAAACACCCTAGCTCGACATCAAACAGGATATCTCCATCGCTTCCGGTGTCTTCCATCGTAATCTCAATTCCAGGCGGCGGTTGTACCAACTCGGTGACGACATCGGTATGAATCTTGGCCAACTTTCGCCCTTGCTCCTCGACAACCCCATCGTATCGCAACTTCATCAAGGACTTCGTCTGCATTCCATTCATGTTCGTTTTGAGGGTTTGCTCCCAAGTCTTCCCGACCGGGATTTCTCCCTCAGGGAACTCGATCTGTTGCTGAAAGCTAGATTTGAGCGTCTCTGCGCTGAGCGGGTTTGATGGCGAAGTCTCCTGATTGGCAATCGCGTCAGGTAGTTTCATTTCGATGAGATTCCCGCGCCGACCAAGCTTCAGTTCGATCGGTGCTCCGATAATGATTTTCATCGATGAGGCCATCTGCTTTCCGATGGGATCTTTGGGGTCTCCCTGTTCAGAATCGTATTCGACATTCATGAAGGGTGATTTCATCGAGGTTCGAATCCGTTTGACCGTTTGCTCGACAGAGAAACTCTCCTTCGACGAATCTTGCACCCTCCACTGTGCATCAATCTGCTGTTTCATCGGCAGTTCCTGGGTGCTACCATCGGGTAACTTCATGCTCGTGACCATCTCGTTGACGGTCTCGACGCTGAGCGTTTGACCTTTGTTGAGTTTCCACTCAAGCGTTTGAGCTTGTACGGATCCCGCACAACAAACCAGGAGTAGTGCAGCTATCGCCAATACTTTGGATTTCATAAAAGACCTTTTTGAGTGATCACGATTGGAATCAGTGTCCAGAACTGAATTGCAAAGGTAGCTGGACCTATGGAGGACATTGGAACCTAAGCCAGATTCAGGGGCAACCGGGGCGCGGAAAATTGCTAGCCGGTCAGAAGCTAGCTATTCGAGTATCTATTGAAAAGATTTCCCCGCGATTCTGATGAAAACGTCCTCGAGACTGGGTCGGCCGATGGTGATGCTCGTGGCCAGCCCTCCAAGCCGCTCGTATAGGTCCATCGCAGATACAGAACTCTCCTGCAAAATCACCCGCACCGAGCCCTGCTCGCATATCCCTTGCAATCCATAGTCCTTGGCAAGCAAATCCAGGACGGTTTTTTCTTCAGCCGTGGCGATCGAAAACACAACTTGGCCAGTGCTCTTGCGCAGTTGCTCGGGGGAATCGCAAACGAGCAATCGCCCTTGATCCAAAATAGCCACTCGGTCGCACTTCTGGGCCTCGTCCAACAAATGCGTCGTCAATACGATGCTCGTTGCATGCTCTCTCTGCAGTCGAACCAACGCTTGCCAGAGTTCCAGGCGAGACAGCGGATCCAATCCCGTGCTGGGCTCGTCGAGCAGCAAGAGCCTGGGCCGATGCAACAGTCCTTTGACCAACTCTACTCTGCGGCGAAGTCCCCCGGACAGCTTGTCGACCCTCACGTCCAGATGCTCCTGGATTCCAAAAGCTTGCGACACTTCGAGACTTCGAGCTTTGCTCTCAGATTTGGAAATGCCATACAAAGCAGCTTGGAAAAGGATGTTCTCTCTAGCCGTCAGCTTGCGGTCCAAACTCGGGGACTGGAACACTACGCCGATCTGCTCGCGGACGCGCTGTTGCTCTGATCTAGCATCCGATCCGAGAATACGGATCGTTCCAGACTGGATCGGAACGAGCGTCGATAAAAGCCGAAACAGTGTGGACTTGCCACTCCCATTCGGGCCCAGCACGCCAAAGATAGAGCCCTGGGAAATCTCCAGCGACAAGTCGTCCAAAGCCACTTTTGATCCATAGCGATGGGTAAGCCCCTGAATAAGGATTGCGCTCGATCCATTCGCAGTTGTTGATGAAACCGGGCCGAGGCCTTCAGGCATCAGAGCAGTCCCCAACGCACGACGACTAAGAGGAATATGGCTGGCAAGAAAACCAAAGAGGTTCGTAGCAGTTTCCTCGCGTTGACTTGATCCCGACTTTTCAGAAACCGGATCGACCATAGCAATTGATAGCCCGCGATCAGCAACGCCACAATCGCAACTATCCAACTCGGGACCGAATCAGGGCCTAAGACAAACACCGACAGTGGGCAAAGCAGGATCGAAGGAACAACCGCATGCCAACCGGCAGCGATTCCCGAAGGCTCCTCGCCAGTGAGCATTCGAAAGCCCGCCTGGGAGTACTGATCCTTGTACAGCCAAGCGATCGCCATAAAGTGTGGGAACTGCCAGAGGATCACGATCCCCGTAAGTCCCCAAGCGGCCATCGAGCCAATCGATCCGCCGGCAGCAGTCCAGCCGATCATCACTGGCAAAGCACCTGGCAATGTTCCAACGGCCGTGTTCCACCACGACCAAACCTTCATCGGCGTATAAACCCAACAGTAGATAAACCATGTCACAAAACTGACCAAGGCCGCTGTCATGTTGGCCCCGAAGTAGGTCAGCGATAATCCGAAAACAAACAATAGCCATCCAAAGACGTTGGCTTCGCTCATCGTCAAGCGACCGCTAGGAAGCGGGCGATTGCGAGTCCTAGGCATCAAAAAGTCTCGGTCTCGCTCGAACCACTGATTCATGACGCTCGCACTGGCAGCAACCATGCTCGTACCGATCATTGCGCTAATCCATGCAATTGGGGCAACCGAGGTTTGTAGTAGCCGCGAAGCAAAAACCATCGCGACGGCAACCGTCAATAGGATCATGACCGTGATCCGAGGCTTTGCCAGAACTAGATAATCCCTCCAACTCGAACGCTCCCAGGCGATCGCCGAATCGGTTCTTTGGCCGTTTGCTGCAGGCAATGGTTCGTTCATGGTGAATACCGATTAATTACTAAACGGCGGAAACAGGTTGGGTGACTGAAGCTCGCCCCTCGTCGGTGAACTCCGTCTCGGTGACTTGGCCCGGAATCGTAAAGGACTTCGATTCCTGTGCAACCCATATTTGTCGTTTGCCGACGCGGCAAACCAGCCAAGTTGCTAAGGCGATCAGCAGCGAGCCAGTCGCTTGATGGGCCGTCACGAGCATCGATTCCCAATAACCTTTAGCAGAAATCGCATACCGAGCAAGTTCAGGACTGGTCTCACTCCAAGGTAGAGCGTAATTGACGACCCAGGTTCCTATGCCTAGTGCAAGTTGCACCAGCAACAATCCAGCCAATGCGTTTGTTGGCGTTCGGAGCCGCTTTTCGGACGCATAGGGACCGCTTCGTGCCAAAAACCAGGCCGCAAGGATGGCTATCGACACGACTCCGGCAAAGGTTAAGTGTAAATGGACCATCGACATGAAGCCTGCTGGAGTGGTCGTAGGTAAAGCGTGCCGCAACTGGGCACCGAGAACCAACTGAGTGACCGTGGCAGCTAGCAATATCCACGAAAGCCGCCACAAGCCCTTGGGGGCGATACTGGCTGTGGCTCTTTTCCAATCCGAAGATGCGGAGTAGGCGAGGAATGAGGCAAAGGCAAAAACCAAAGGCCCGCCGCATCCATGAAGCATCGCAATCGTACGCTCATCGAGCACGACACGAAATCCCCCCAAAAGCCCTTGGGCGATCACACCACCTAGCAAACCAAGACACGCCCACCGATACCACCGACGTTTCTCGTAATTCCAAGCAGTCAAGCATAGCAAGATCACCAGGAAGCCAACCCAGGATCCGAGCAATCGATGCCCATGCTCGACGAGCAAATCAAAGGGACCGTAAAGCCAAGTGCTCAACGGGTAAAGAAAAAGATTGTACCCGTAAGTTCCTGGCCAGTCCGGAACGGCCATCCCTGCATCATGGGTCGTGACCAATCCGCCCACCCAAATGAGTGGGAAGATGAAACCGGTGGCAAGCCAAGCCCATAACTTGACAAAATCAAACCGTGACTCAGGTTTCATGATCGCTCCTCCAAATGCATGACGTAGTAAACCAGCTCCCAAAGCTCCTCGTCGCTCAAGCCTGGATTACCATTCTGTGCCCTAGCTATCGGTGGCATCGGTGTTCCCTCGATACCTAAGACAATCCTTTTGAAGATTTCCTGAGGGGATTTGCCGCCATGGTAAGCCCCCCAGTGGAAATTGCGGGGCTTGGTCAGCACCGGCTTAAGTGCCCCAAACGGCTTCATCTCTTTCCAATCCCTAGGATGTTTCGGGTCGATTCCTGCAAGGATCGTCCAATCCTTGGTCCACTCGTCATAATCTTGTGACTTGCCATCCCCGGCACCGGTTGTTCCATGGCACTTGACGCACGCAGTAAGCTCGCTCTCGAAGTGTGTTTGACCCTTCTTCATCAGCGTCAAGTGTTCCGACTCGTCCCTGGCCGATGTTGTAAGGAATGCTGGGGGCTCCGGAACTGGGATCGCATCGTTTTCAGAGTTGGACCACTTGTGCACGACTTGCAACAAAATGTCTTGGGTCGCTTCTGAGTCTGGATCAAGCTGGATTCCGTCGCGTACGTTCGCGGTAATCAGTCGTCGTTCTACTTCTCCACGAATCGCCAGAAACCTGACGTATTCAACAAGGTCATCGATGTCGTTCGCGAACTCTTTGGTTTCCTCAAGGGCACGGAACGAGGGCATCGCTGTTCCGGGAATACCGTCGTGAAGAGTCCTGTGGATATCCTCGCGCGTCGGCTTCCTACCACCTGGGGTTGATTTGAACTTGAAAGTTCCTCGGCGAAAATCGCGGGGATAAGGTTCTAGCAACATCGCTGCAGGACCAAGCCCGTCTCCCGAGAGTCCATGGCAATTCACACAGTGTTTGCGAAAAATACCTCGCTCGACCTTATCGACGTCGCGTCCCACAGGTCCAGCGCATCGCTGGACCGATTCCATCTGTACGGGCTGTGGGTCGGTGCCTAAGATCCTAGAGGGCCACTGGGGTTGGTCCAGACTTCCAAACCAGTTCTCGACAACAGTGGCAGCCTCGCGCGCGATCGAACGAGGATCCCGATCTGCAACCTCGCGCGTCAAACTCGCCGAATGCAGATCGTTCGTTTTGTAAGCCAACTCAGAAGGTCCGCAGCCACCGAGCATCCCCAAAAGGATTACTGTGCACGGAGCCAGCCCCAAAAGGGGGCTTGCAGAGCGAGCCATCACAAGATTTATTCCAAAAACCGACCCGTTGGGGAGGGAATGATTGGGATTGCGGATCATCAGGATTTAAAAACAGAGGGACAGATCGAATGCTGGTCGAATACTTTACATACTCTAGGCGAACCGCAAACCACCTAGAGAGTTTCCCAAGAAAATCCTAGGTTTCGTAGTGTCAAAACGCCGCACAGCGATTCAAGTCCGAGAAAAAACAGGGAATTTTCATCGATTTCGGGACCATCCTGGTACGATTTTCCACCCGCGTCCCGATCTGACGAGCCCGGCTGTGGTTCCATCCGATTTTAGGTCCAATCTCGAAGGCAACCCCCGCTGTTTATGAAGCTCAAGACTACTCCGGAAGATTTTCGGGTTGAAGAAATCACCTCGGTGCGGCCGACCGGTGGTCCCCATGCCTTGTACCGGCTTTCGAAATCCGGGCTGGGGACTCCGGAAGCGATCGCCGAGGTGCTGAGCCGATGGAATATCGAACGTCGACGGATCAGTTACGGTGGGCTCAAGGATCGACATGCATCGACCGTTCAGCACATCTCGATTGCTCACGGGCCAAAGACGGGATTTGTGGATCGGTCGATGCAGGTCGAGTATCTCGGTCAGATCTCTCGGCCGTTTCATGCCAAGGACATTCAAGCGAATCGTTTTGAGATCCGACTCCGTAAAATCCCTCGCGTGGACTGTCCGCAATTAGATCGCAATGCGGATTGGTTGGGGCGATTCGGAGCGATCAACTACTTCGATGATCAGCGGTTTGGATCGATCGGCCAATCGGGGGAGTTAATCGGGATGCATTGGTGCAAGCTCAACTACGAACGGGCTTTGTATCTGGCGCTTGCCGAAGAGAACCCGCATGACCGGCCCCGCGAGCGCGAGCAAAAGGAGATCCTTCGAACCTATTGGGGGCAATGGGAGAAATGCAAAGCGATGCTTGATCGATCCCATCGCCGCAGCATCGTGACTTATTTGTTGGATCACCCGGTCGACTTCAAACGCGCTCTGGCGCTGGTACGACTGGATCTTCGCAGCATCTACATCGCCGCCTTCCAGAGTTGGATTTGGAATCGATGGGTTTCGGCCCTGATCGATCGTTTCAACGAGCAGCTTACTCAGCGCTATCTGCCATCGAAATCTGGCCCGCTGGCACTGCCCCAGCTTTTGACCGATGAGCAACAGCGGCGATGGAAGGATCACTGGAATACTCAGCTACCGTTGCCTTCGGCCCGTCAGCATCAATGGCCAGAAGGAACGCTCGACGCTCTGGAATCGGTCGTCGCAGAACTGGGGCTTGCTGTTCGCGAGCTTCGGCTAAAATTTCCCCGGGATACTTTTTTCTCGCGCGGCCAAAGAGACTTGCTGCTGTTTGCTGGCGATTTTAAGTCGAGTTGGGACAGCAGTGGTACGAATGCCGAGCATTGCGATTGGAAGCTAGCCTTTCAACTGCCGCGAGGAGCTTATGCAACCATGATCATTCGACAGTTGTTCCTTGAGGGGTTCGAAGTCGAGGAAACAGAAGACCAAGACGAGGAAAGTGATGGGACGATTTAGGGGCGTGATTTTTGATCTAGATGGGACTCTGATCGACTCACTCGAAGATATTGCCAATGCAGCCAATGCAACCCTGCGCCAACTGGGCAAGCCGACTTGTTCGCTCGATTCATTTAGAACCCATGTAGGTGATGGTGTCAGCGTACTGTTCCAAAGAGCTCTTCCTGAAACTCGCGAAAATCCAACACTGTTGGCCGAATGTATGGCGATCTACCAAGGCTATTACGATGTCGGTTGGGATGCTTGCACCAAGCCTTATCCGGGTATCCCTGAAATGCTGGATCAAGTCTTGGAGGCTGGAATGAGCTTGGCGGTTCTTTCGAACAAGCCTGATCACTTTACCAAGCGATGTGTTGAAAGATTCTTTCCTGAGCACTCTTTTTCTCATGTGATTGGGCACAGCGATCGATTTCCTCGCAAACCCGATCCGACCTCAGCCAAATGGATCGCGTCGGAGCTTTCGAAAGATCCACTGCGGGTTGCTTATGTGGGCGATACGAATACGGATATGAAGACGGCGGTCTCGGCAGGCTTGCATGCGATTGGGGTTTCTTGGGGCTTTCGAGACGTGCAGGAAATCCGCGAAGCGGGAGCTTGGGAGATTTGCGATTCTGCGGAACAATTGGCTAAGCTTTTGGTCCAGTAGTTATGGCAAAAAGATGGTAGGGCA
>JBJTAQ010000836.1:0-2213 GCA_046090945.1 Pirellula sp. | reverse complement strand
ATCTCGATGGTCGATTGAACATCAACCTGCACGGAGATCGAACTCAAGGTTCCGCGTCCGCGAATTTCGGTGGAGGTGGCGTGGGCTTCAATGCCTTCGCATACTCCAACGGATTGCATCGAGTCGGCCTGTCGCTCTCCCAAGGGTTTGGATTTGGCCCAGCTGATATTTCGCTAAACCCGCTCTTTGGTAATGAGCCATCCTTGCTGACATCCAACAGCGGTTACTCGATCTTTGACCTCAGGTACGGCGCTCGACCCTATGCAAGCCTGGGATTCAATTCACAGATCGATCGATCGCCTGGTCGACCTGGAAACGATCCTCAGAGCGCTCTGATGGAACGAGAGATGCCCGCAAATGGATTCTATCGACACAACACCATGCCGGGAGGCCCGTTGGGTCGTCGCTCGAGCGTCGCACCGACGTTTGACAAGCATGGGAACCTAGTCTTCCTGTACCCACAAGTACCGGATGCAGAACCGGAAAGTGGTGTGCAACAAGGGATCGCCTCGGAAATACTCGGCGACCCTTACGAGTCCGGCTCTGGTCAACGCGACTACGGCGACACTCCTTTTTCTCTTAGCGATTTAGAAGCTATCCTGCGGCGATACGATGAGGACGTCGAGGCTCTTCCGAGCGAATTGCGAGACCGCTTGGCCGCATCCGGATTTAACAACACGTCGGCCGTCAACGCGCTGATGACAACCCACAGCGCCGAGCTTCGTTATCCGAAGCTTGCGGCGGCAGCCCCGGTGCTCGACGGCAATGCCTATAAAATGCAAAAGGATCCAGGCAACCTTTTAGGCCTGATCCGAATGCTGCACGAACAGCGTTATCGCAGGCGGACACTGCCTAATCCAGACCTCAACAGCGATGAGTATCCATTGTCGGTAGAAAGCCTCAACGAGCTTTTTCCACCTGAATTCAGCATGAATCTACGGCTGAACCTCAATCGTCCCTTCGGAAACGGAATCGATGATCCTATTGGCAACCAAGGTGTCAATGGACAGATCGATGAACCCCTGGAGCTAAATTTCGCACCGCAACTTGAATGGACTCAAAACGGAGCGACGGTGCAACAGACACAAACGTCAGGCAACTACCGACGTGGAATCAACGAACGAAACTCCAACTCCCGGATCTATCTGGGCTCCCGGCAATTGCTCGCCAGATACCTGTACTGCCTGGCCCAGTTGATTGTCCCACGCGATCACTTATTCCCAAGTATGGAAGGGATAACCGACTCACTGCAAAAAGATCGGCTCCGAGCAAGATCCCTTGCTCAGTGGGCGGTCAATGTGGTGGATTTCCGGGATACCGATGCTGCCATGACGCGATTCGAGTACGACATCTACCCATTCGGCGTTCGCTCAGGAAACCTTGATCGGCCCGCATACTGGGCTCCGGATCGCTTGATCAATTCGGGCAACAATCAGATCAACGGAAGTGTCCGTCAGTTTATCGGTGTTGTATGGGGCATGGAGCAGCCTGAATTGCTCCTGACCGAATCGCTTGCTTTCCATGACAAGCGACTGCGGGACACCGATTTGGATTCCGATCAATCAAAATTGCTCGGTGCCGGTGACGACGATCTTGATCAGTACCGATTCCCGCAAGGCTCTTTGTTCTTGGAGCTTTATGCCCCGCGCTCCACGTATGTCAACACCGACCCGGTACTGCCCGGCGCGCCATCGTCGCTCTATTGGGTCGATTCCAACAACGGCAACCGTATCAAGCTATTGCTCAACAAACAAGCGCCAGCAAGTCAAGCTTGGGGCTCCCAGCCCGTCTGGCGAATCGGCATCACCGACGGTACACCTCCCGGGGCCAACAACCGCAACAAAAATCCGAATGTGCTGTATCAGGGTACCGACGGTAATAATACAAGACTAGCTTGGCTCGATCCTCAATTTGCCCAGGACAGCGACATCACAGGAGATCAGAACAACAACTCTCCCGAGTACAACATCGGGTCGGGATTGAATCAAGCATTGAACGATCCTTCGCCTAATACGGAAGTCTTCGAGCGAATGATATGGTTCACACAGAATTCTGCAAGAAATGTCCCTCGGGTTCCAAACCTCCGAGGCAACGACAATCCACAGCAAAATGCAAACCGTGAGTTTATGGTTTACTACAACCGCTCAACTCAAGCGGGCGATCCTTTGTTGCTCGAAGGCGGAAACTACATGGTCGTTGGTCCTCGTCCTGAG
>JBJTAQ010000835.1:0-2736 GCA_046090945.1 Pirellula sp. | reverse complement strand
GGAAAAGCCAAGACAGCCGATCCGTTTCGGATCGATCTGGAGCGAGGAGGCTTGGGAACGAAGCAGGGTCAAAGCTCGCTGTGCATCTGGCAGAGGGGCCTCGTAGGGGGCCTTGCCTTCGCGGCGCGGGACTCGGTATTTCAGCAGAGCCGCGGTCACGCCGATCGAATTAAGCCACTGACACACCTCGGTACCTTCGAGGTCGTATGCCAAGATGTTATAGCCACCCCCAGGGCAAACCAGCACGCAAGCCCCCGTCGCTTTCTCAGGTGCGGGCGAGTAGATTTGAAGGTCGGGTTGTGTCACGTTGCCGATACGGACCACAGCGCGGTCTGCGACGCTGCGATCGTTCGGCTTAGAAGTATCCCCTTCGGCCGGGTACTCTTTGGATTCCCCCGGAGCCTTATCGCTCCAGAGCTTTATCGCGCGAGTCGCCTTTGGGGAATCGTCCGCGATGATGCTTGCGACGCTGGTCGAAGCGAGGAGGATTGTTAAGAGTGCCACGCTTCGCATAATGGATTGAATCCTGAATGTAGGGATTAGTGAACGATCATTTACCGAGTTCTTTTAGCAATTCGCTCATCTCGGCTGCGGCGTGCAAATTGTTTTGGACACGAGCCTCCTCGATCCCATCGCGTAGGAACCCCCGAGCGTCCTCGATTCGCCCAAGCTCGGCCAACTGCTGGGCAGCCATGAAAAAAGCAGCGACGTATCTAACCTGCGGATCGTAGGCTAAATCTTTAAGGATCGAGATGCTCTCGTCGCACTGATTCTCTTTGCCCAATTCAAGCGCCAGCGAATATCTAAGAAATGGATCGTTTGGCTCGTCG
Organism: Pirellula sp.; assembly: GCA_046090945.1. Classification (GTDB taxonomy): domain Bacteria; phylum Planctomycetota; class Planctomycetia; order Pirellulales; family Pirellulaceae; genus JBKCUI01. Next base: position 1,906 of record JBJTAQ010000835.1, on the reverse strand, counting down.
ACGAGCATCGCGATGATTTTTTCTTTGCGACTCATTCCGACCGTGCTCTCATTCCAACCGGCTAATGATTTATCGGCTGCTTCCAGGAAAGGTAACGCCTCAAGGCCAGGACGTCCCTGCACCCCTTAGCGTAAATTCAACTTGGATCGATTCTATTCCCTACCATAAGCCCGGTCGATAGGGGCGATATGGCTTTAGCCCTTCTTTTTCCGCACGAGCACAGCGTCACAGGTCTTCTTGGTCAAACGGCAGGGATCCTTGATATCGAACCAAAAGTCGTAGACTCCTACGAGCTCAAGGGCCTTGATTTTCTCCAGCAGTGACTTGATCTGGTCGACGTTGTAAAGTCTCAGCCGGAGCATGTCGGTGAGCCGTTTCTCTTCGCCTTGGATCGAGACCTTCATGGTCATTTTGAGTGTTTCGATCCGTTTCTCGATATCGAACTCCTTGACGGTTAACGAGTATCGGATGGAGTATTCGGGGGTTCGCACCGACCAACTTTCGGTACCCCACATGTCGCCATCGTCTGGAATCAGGTGGAGCGACAGGACGAAGACACCACCGGGTCGCAGGTGCTTGGCGATGCACCTCAGGTGGCTTATGGCTGCCGACTCGGTTTCAAGGTGTCGAAAGGTATTGATCGCGTTAAAGGCGGCGTCGAAGGGTTGGTCAAAGTGAAAATCAGTCATGTCCTGTTTCGACAGCACGGCGCGACATCCGAGTTTCTTGAGCTGCGATTGGCAATAGTCCAACGACTGTTGATTCAAATCCATGCCGGTGACTGCGTAACCACGCCTTGCCATCTCCCTTACGAGTCGCCCTGAGCCGCAACCTGCTTCGAGAATCTTTTCGACCGGGAACGGCACATACTTGCGAAACACATCCTCTAGAAATCGAGCTTCAGTGGGGGTTTCTTTCAAAAACCCGGCTTCGTACCACTCAGGATGGTCGTACCAGTTGATCGATTCACTCGTTGGCTTGGTATCTGTCTTTTTGGTCGTACGCGATTTCAAAACGTTTTTCTCCATAGGTTGCGGATCAAAGTCTGGCCAATCGAAGTATTTTAAACCAGGAGTTTGCCATCTGGTCTGTCGTTGCAACTTGAGCCGCTACAACGCCCCGATCTGCCGATTGGAAATCAAGAGGATTATGCGGTCAGTGGTAATTGGCTATCGGCGAAAGCTTTGCAAAATTCCATCATCTGCTTTTCAGAGATCGAGGAGTTGGACGCGACCAATAGGAGTCTGCCTCGACGAATAACGCCTTTCTCCATAAACCTTCCGAACAGGTCCAGGCGCTCGATCGAACCCGAACGGCTTGTATGCAACTTGCTATCAGATCGATCCAGTGGGTGAATCGCCAGAGATGTTCTTCGGTCGCCCGAGCAAAGGAATTCGGGATGACAGGTCCAAGGCCCTTTGTCGTTCGATGGAAGGAGGATCAATTGCGGGTTGCATTCGAGCATCGATGTCTGAACACTGAGCCATAACTCGGCGACCAGTAGATGAGTATCGCTCGGTTGGACGCGCACATCGAGTTGGTAGCTGAAAGGCCATGGATATTTTTGCGGAAAAGAGATGATGAAGTCATTAAGTCTTGCGTAGGATTCGCTTGGCTTGGGAGGTTTTTCCGTGGCCATGACGGAATCCTCGCGAGGTTGGATTTCCCAAGCAAATTTCCCTGAGGGTTGGTCGATCTCGATCCTGAGCGTAGGGAGCATATGGACGACCAATTCAAGCGCCCCGTGCTTGAATGAAGCCTTGGTCTCTGAAACGTTCCAACCCATATGTTGCGGGCCAATTGCGTGGAAAGAAAATTGTGGGATCAAGAGGAAGTACTATAAACCATCCCGGTTGCTTCGTCGATGCGGTGGCGGAGGGTCGCCGAGCCAAAACGTTCGGTGGGG
>JBJTAQ010000834.1:0-4099 GCA_046090945.1 Pirellula sp. | reverse complement strand
TGATCATCCTCGCGAACGAAAAGCTCTAGCACACGAAAGCAGATCCGGCCATCGAGGCAGACGATCTCACCTTTGGCCAAGGGGATATCCCCTGCAAACATCTCCACAAGTTCATTTTCGGAATGATCTAGTAGTAGCAGTGCATGCGGAGGCAGCCTGTACAGGTCTTCCCAGTCCATTCGCACTTTACCCAACTCGATTCGAAGCTCCTGCATTGCCGAATCGCCAGCCGCCTCGATGCTCGTCGCCGCAACGCTCGAGGACTTGGTCATTCTCCCAGGCGCAGACTGAATGTCTTTCACAGGATCTGCCTGCGACCAATCCGGCAGACGGTAAGGTTCAAGCTGGGCTTTGAGCAAAGAAGAATCTGCGGCCTGAAGCGCCTCGACCGCTTCGCGAAGCATTCGGTCGGACTCGAGTAATGGCTCTTGTGTCTGGTCTGACATCCCTCAGGCCTGTTTGCTATCAATTCAACAATGCTTCTGAACACCCTTTTTAGTCCATCAACTGGTGGGTTTCTCAAAAAACCTGCGGCGAATCAAGTCGGATTCATGCAAAATTGGCAAGAGATTTTCGGATTCTGGTAAGATCAGTGCTTCAAGATGTCGGGTCAGTTTCAATTTCCTGGCCAATAGCTAGTCCATTCAGCGATAGGATGATATTCGTGGAAGAACAACCAGTTCAGGAAGGGCGAGTATTCGTCGAGACCATGGTCCTGCTCCTTAGATCTGCACCGACCTTGAAAGAGGTCCAAGCGGTGCTCGACGAGTTCACGATCAATAAAGTTCGGAGCGATGGTATCGATACCTGGGAACACTGTGGGCCGGCCCTTTTTCTAGAGTATCGAGAAGATTATTTCGGGCAGTTTGTCGTCGACATCATCGATCGACCTTGGCCCGATCAACTCGATTACGACAAACCCGACTCGAAACTCTACAAGGCTTGGTTGGAAGGTTGTTTTGGAATCAGCACCTGCCCGGGCGCATTGGAGCGAGCGGCCGAGCAATCCTGGATCTGGCCTGAGGGTCGCGAGGCGGTAAAAGAAGCGAAGGCGTTTATTCGGATCCGAACCACCTTTGTTCTCGATCGCGACGAAGAGTTCGAGGACGATGATTGGATTCCTTGCGACTACTATCCTCCCGAGGAACTCATGGAAATCCATCCCGTGGTTATGGCCTTGTTCAAATTGCCCCAAGCCATCTGCTATTTTAATCCTCAAGGAGAGGTTCTTCGCGATCAGGAATCATTCGAGGAGACCGATAAGCTTTTTGACGATAACGACATGCCCGCGCTGGAGCTTTGGAGCAACGCACGCATGTTTCAGATCAACCAAGAGTGGACCATGTTGGATTTGGTCGGCAATTCGCAGATCGATGCCCCGGACTTGGAAGCCATCTACTTCACCTCGGACTACTCGCCAACTGATGTCGAACAACTCCTAAGGGTCACCACCATGATTTTCCTGGAGGACCCAGAGTTTAAAGCGGATATGATCGAAGATGAGAACGGGGTCAACTGGAAGCTGTTTTACGACCTGGACAGCATTTGCGATCCTCCTAGGCAAGTCATACGAATGATCCCGGACGATTCAAGGCAACCCCCCGAAGAAGAAGTGAAGTTGAGCTAGAGCTCATTCCTTTTTTTGTGGTCCTTTAGGAATTTTGTGGCTGCGAATCGCTATCAGCCTATGCAATGGTACTCGTTTCGAGTCATTCAATTCGTGGCGTAGTACTAGCAAGTTTAGAACAAAAAAATGGAGTCCTTGCCCATCAAAAACCCTGGAAGTCCGTTTTTTAAACCACGGAGACACAGAGACTCACAGAGTTGCTCAACGCTACCTCTGTGGTTAAAAAGTGTCGTACCCAGAAGTCAAGAATATGAAAAAAGAGTTCTTAGTCATTAAAATCCCTGAATGACCTTTTTTTGTTGGAAGAATCGAGCCTGCTGGCTCGTCGTTAAGCCCGTGGCGAACTCGCGTCCAGTCCGTTAAACTATGGCGATAGCTTGTGAACCATTTCCTTTGCCTATTCTCATTTCATGCCCTGAATCAGGTGTACCCATGACCCTTCGATTTCGTTTCTTTGCACTCGTGCTTGCCGTAGCGATGTCAGCCCCATGCTTTTCACAGAACACATCGGGAATTCCGCCGCTAATCAATCCTGGTTTCCCTCCTAAAGAGATCCAACAAGCTATTTCCACGAAGGATTTTGATGGAGCTTTGAAATTGATCGACGAAAACAAGGAGTTGAGCTTGTCGGCTCAAATCATGTCCCGAACTCAGCTCGGAGCAGCCTTGATGCAAGCCAATCGCAGAGAGGATGCCTTTGCTCAACTCGACAAGGCTTGCACGCTTGCGATTCAGGCCGCCAAAGACGGCCAGATCAACACCCAGAACTTGGTCAGCACCGTCATGTTATCGACCAACTTGGGGCGAATGGTCGATGCCGACAAGTCCGCGAAATGGGTCGCTGATTCTCTGGATATCGTCAAGAGCAAAGTCCCAAGCGATGAACTCTCTCAAGAGCATCGTCTGTTGCTCGACTTGATGCGCATGAAAATGCAGTCCAGCGATCCTGCCCAAGCCGAAGCGAGCAAGAACGCGATGCTCGAGCATGTCGCCAAATGCGAGGAACTTTTCGCCAAAGATAGTGCGAATCCGAGCAAGGTGTCGCTGATGATCAGCCTGTGGCTTTCGCAAATGCAATTGGCCGACCCCGAGCTAGTCGAGAAGACTTACGAAAAGGCGACCAAGCTAGCCGAGGGAGCGATCCAAAAAGCAGCCAGTCCCACAACGGTCAGTAGCTATACATCGATCGTTACGAATTACGTCAGCAGAACCGCTCGCAACGCCCCAGACTCGGCTTCGAAAGCTTTGGAATCGGCGAAAACTTTTCTCGATAGCATTAAATCCGAAGACGAAAAAGTCGTCCAAGCGATCGAGGGCTTTCTCAAGAACACCAAAAACATGGAGCGATCGATCGAAAGCTCCAAGCGACTGTTGTCGATGATCGGTCAGCCAGCCCCGGAGATCGACCCTATGGAGTGGGTCAACGGCGAACCCCTGAGCACACTCGGTGACCTCAAAGGCCGAGTCGTCCTGATCGACTTCTGGGCGGTGTGGTGCGGTCCTTGTGTGGCGACATTTCCACACCTGAAGCACCTCGATGCAGAGTACAAAGAAAAAGGTTTGACGATCCTCGGGGTCACCCGCCAGTACAACATGCGATGGGATGAGAGCAAAGAAAACTACACCCGCAGCGACACACCCGTCGAGCTTGCCGATGAGATGTCGATGCTCGAAAAATTCGTGGCAAAACACGAATTGACTCACCGCACTATGGTTACCCCAGAGAAGAGCGACATGCAGGCTCGATATGCAGTCACAGGGATTCCGCACGCCGTGGTGATCGACAAGCAAGGGATCGTTCGGCTCGTGAAAGTCGGCTCCGGAAGTCAGAACGCCGAGGAAATCGAGAGCACGATCAAGAAACTGCTTGCTGAATAACCCATACCGCTTGCGATCAGGGATTTGATGAAGACCAAGTGGAGAGCTAGACTCAGACTTTGGGGCAAAAAAAAGGGGGGGCGGATGTCGGGCTGGTGGTTCATCGGCTCGCTCGGTGAAGCCCTCTTTTTTGCCAGCGTGTTTCTGATCGGGGTTTTTCTATCGGCCGTACTGATCAGTTGGCAACTGATGTCCCAAAGCACCCAGCCACTCAAGATAGGCTACGGCTTTTGGCTGTTCCTTGGAGTCTGCCTCTCTTTTGCCGTCATCGGGATCGTCGGCTTTTGGTACCGGGTCCTGAAAGTCGTCACAAGCGACGAGCATCGCGAGGTACTTGCTCAACGTGGGATTATCCCTGAGCCTCTGAGTGGCTCCCATCAGCCCAAGCGGCCGGTATCGGCCCCGAGCATTCCCGATGTCCGGCGGTTTACCGACAGCCCTGGCGCTCGGTTGGCTTACCGTCTTCCGAGTCAGATCCCCGAAAACGGAGCACTGGTCGCGCTGGGGATCTTCGCCATGGCTTGGAGCGCGATGATCGCGGTTTTTCTCGTGATGGCTGCTGAAAACTACTTCCGCTCTCAAATTCCCTGGCAG
>JBJTAQ010000833.1:0-1247 GCA_046090945.1 Pirellula sp. | reverse complement strand
CATCATGTGTTTCTCGACGGACTAAATATTGCGACCTCCGTCCTGCCTGTCAAAAATGGCGCCTGGGTTTTGAATCCACCCTACTTGCTTTACTACTCAGATCACGACGGAGATCTCAAGGCCGACGGAGCGCCCGAGGTCCACCTCGAAGGCTTTGGTCTCGAAGACACCCACTCGGTTGTCAACAATCTGACCATGGGCCCCGATGGCTGGATTTATGGTGCTCAAGGAAGTACCGTCAGCGGTGCGATCAAAGCCCCCGGATCGGCCGATAAGCCGATCCAAAGCCTTGGACAGGCCATCTGGCGCTACCATCCTCAAACTCGCAAGTATGAGATTTTTGCCGAAGGTGGCGGGAATGCATTCGGTGTGGCTTTCGACGATCGCGGTGAAGTCTTCTCGGGTCATAACGGAGGCGACACTCGGGGGTTTCACTACTACCAAGGTGGATACTATCGCAAAGGGTTTTCCAAGCACGGTAGTTTGTCCAATCCGCACAGTTACGGCTATCTCGAGCCGATGCAGCATGATCCCATCCCGAGGTTCACGCACACGATGCTGCTGACCGAATCAACCGCACTGGCCCCAAAGACCCCTCCGGCAACGGACTCGAAACGAATGCTCGGCGTCGATCCGCTGCACGGCAAGTTGATTCTCACAGAACTCACCGCCGTCGGGGCAACTTACAAGACCAAGGATCTTGCCGATACAGTAACCAGTGTCGATAAGTGGTACCGTCCGGTTGCCATTTGCGATGGCCCTGACGGTGCAGCTTATGTTTGCGATTGGTACGATTCTGTAGTCGCCCACCTGTATGCATTCGAGGGTCGACTCGATCGGGACCGAGGTCGAGTCTACCGACTTTCATCAAACAATGCCGAGGCTCAAGCTTGGAGTCCTCAGATCGCCGAGTCTGGGGATCAGGGGTCGCTCGATGCGCTAGTCGCACGACTCGACCACCCCTATCGCTGGCAACGTTGGCAAGCACGTTGGTTGATCGCTGCTCACCCGCTGGGTAAGTCATGCATCCCTAGGCTCAAGGAAGCTTTGCTCGCCAAGGAGTCGAAGTTATCCCCCAGACTGGCGCTTGAATACCTTTGGACGTTGCATGCACTCGGAGCGATCGCCGATACGATCCCCTCCCAAGACAGTACCCTCGATCCGGTATTGCTGATGCAGCATCGGGATGCTGATGTTCGGAGTTGGACAGTTCGCTTGGTCAGCGACGATGGTCACGTAGAGGCCAG
>JBJTAQ010000832.1:0-2831 GCA_046090945.1 Pirellula sp. | reverse complement strand
CCGTTCCGCTAACAATCCAAACGGACGGCCCGAGCCGTTGGGCTTACCTTAAAAGCGGTAGGGCGCGAGCCCTCCGGTAAACGAATCTTTAAAAGCGGTAGGGCGCGAGCCCTCCGGTAAACGAATCTCGATCCAGCGCCTCACCGGACGGCTTGCGCCGTTCCGCTAACAATCCAAACAGACGGCCCGAGCCGTTGGGCTTACATTAAAAGCGGCAGGGCGCAAGCCCTCCGGTGCCATGCACGGTATCTGAAAGATCATTCCAGTGCTACAATCTGAAATACGATTGTGCTTGCTCGTCAAAATCAATACCGCTATCCGATTCACCGGAACCTTTCATGGCTATGAAATTCTATCGATCCAATCCAACGTTTGCGTTACTCATGCTTGTCTTGACCATCCTGGCTAGCTTAGGCACTAGCTCAGTCTCCCTGGCCCAAGGCCGATGGACCGAGGAGCAGGCCAAGGCTTGGCAGGATAAGCACGGCTGGCTCGTCGGGGCCAACTACATCCCAACCTATGCCATCAACCAACTTGAAATGTGGCAGATCGGGACCTTCGACTTGGAAAGAATCGATCTGGAACTCAGTTGGGCCCGAAGCCTGGGCTTTAACTCGATGCGAGTCTTCCTTCATGACCTGCTCTGGACCGGTGATGGCAAGGACCTGCTGATGCGTATGGAGCAGTTTTTAAGCGTCGCGGAGAAACACAAAATCGGAATCGTCTTTGTTCCCTTCGACTCGGTCTGGGATCCTCAACCGGTCGCGGGCAAGCAACGTGAACCCAAAAAAGGTGTCCACAACAGCGGTTGGGTGCAAAGCCCCGGCGCTGCAATCCTTGGAGATCCCAGCAAGCACGCGCTGGTCAAACCATATCTCCAAGGCATCCTCAAAAGATTCAAAGACGACCCGCGCATCCAAGCCTGGGATTTGGTTAACGAACTGGACAACGACAACGCCAACTCCTACGGCCGCAACGGTACGAAAACCGAACTGCCCAACAAAGCCCAAATGGGCCTGCTCTTTGCCGAACGATGCTTTGAATGGGCTCGCGAAATCAACCCTTCACAACCCCTGACCTGCGGCGTCTGGATCAGCCTTTGGGAAGACGAATCGAAACTCAGCCCCATCGATAAACTCTGCTTGGAGAAATCCGACATCATCACCTTTCACCACTACGGCGATGGGAATGCCATGCAGCGCGCGATTCGATCTCTCAAACGCTACAACCGCCCGATCATCTGCACCGAATACATGGCACGCGGCAACAATAGCTATTTCGATCCCAATCTGAAGATCTTTAAAGATGAGAAAGTTGGCGCGCACAACTGGGGATTTGTCGACGGCAAGAGCCAAACGATCTATCCCTGGGATTCATGGCAAAAACCCTACGAAAAGGAACCCGAGCTGTGGTTCCACGATATCTTCCGCAGAGATGGGACCCCCTACCGAGCGTCCGAGGTCGATTACATCCGCTCGATCACCGGCGCTAAACCTTAACGATCAGTCCTTGCCATAGTGCTTGACCTGCTCCCAGTACTTCTCAAATGCACCTTCCTTGTGGAAGTCTGGACTGTTGTCGATGTCGTGGCACTCAAGGCATTTCTCTTGCGCGTTAGCCAACGTCAACCTCATCGAGGCCCGTAATTCGTCCAGCAATTTCTTATCGCTAGTCGCATCCTCTTCTGCTTGTACATGCTCAAGGCCCGGTCCATGGCAATTCTCGCATCCGTTACCATGTAGTTCGAGCGAACTTTCAAGCGTCTGGTATCCGGTCTTGTAAGGCGAGAACTTCTGAGGATTCCATCCAGTCACATGGCATGAGATGCACTCAGGGTCAAAGTGCCTTGCCATCGAAGATCTCTCGGGTGGCTTGACGATCGAGTCGGTCGCATGCGCATGAGGCGTATCCTTCCAAATCTCATGAGCCGTCGTGTGGCACTCGCCACACTTTTGAGTCCCTATAAAACTGCGACCGCTCGGATGCGAACTCGGACGCAGCCCCAGCGCCGAAAAATTGTCGTCCGCCTTGTTGCGAAGCTCGTCTTGGTACTTGCCAAAAATATCCAGCATCCGAGGCGAGTCTTCGAACTGCGAGCTCAGGGCAATGCGCTGGTAACGCGTCGGCTGCGCAGGATCGTCAAAAAGTCCCACAATCCCGGCGTACATGCCTTTGGTCCCGGCTTGGACAATCTCCGAGGTACTCCCCGGGAGAACTTCGGGCCGATAGGTCGGCTCACCATAACCACCAGAGGTGATCACCAGTTGAAAATCCGGAACCGCTTGAACAAGCTTTTTAGTCTCTTCCAAACTGGCGCTCGCCAGCAAAATCAAATAGTCGCACTGCTCTTGCTTGAGTTTGGCCAGGACGTCTTTCAAGGCTGCTACCGGCTCGGTGGTTGTAAAGAAACCTTGATTGACCCCTGCATGAGACTTGAGGCTGTCTTGGCCAAGCACCCCAGTAATACCGATTTTGCGAGGTTTATTGTCTGGGCCATTGACCTTCAGAACTTTGTAACGAACGTCGTGATCCGGAAGCAGGCTAACGTTGGCCGATACGAACAGGTCGTTTTGGGCGTTCTCGTTCAGTACGGAAATCAGAATGTTGTCCGAGAGCAACAGATCCTTGGCACCATAAGTCGTGGCGGTATATCCCATCTGACGGAAGGCTTGGGTCGTCCAATTGAATTTGATCTCGGACTGAACACCGTCGCGGCGAACTTGATCCCCAGCGTCGAGCGCCATGACTTGCCAACCCCGATTCTTCAGACTCTTCAGCAGAGTGTCCTTGCGGTTGATGCCTCCTTTTTGGTTAGCAAGGCCCGTGCAACC
>JBJTAQ010000831.1:0-1206 GCA_046090945.1 Pirellula sp. | reverse complement strand
CTTAAGATCATTTATTCTGGGATCTGCGGTGAGCAAAATAGGAGGCTCCACACCATTCGACTTAAGATTTACAAGCGACAAACCAGTAGTCATATCGGCATAGGCAACCCTTTCTCCGAGAGGGTCAACGGCCATAGCTCGTACTTGTGCGGCGGGAATTCGAAAGTTTTCGAGATCACGATCCCAGTCCCATCCGATGATCTCACTGAGATCCCCACCTACAAGAAGGACCCTGCCTTGTTGGCAAAATGCCAACTCAAAAAGTCGTTTTCCAAAAAAATGCTCACGTTTAAGCACGCCTGTTTGGGCATCCCACACTCGAACATAACCGTCATCCCCGCACGACGCAATCGCACCTCCTGGATCCATTCGTGCAAGTCGATTGATATCACCCTCATGCGCATGCCAAGCATGCATGAGGTCTAAAGATGGTATTTTCCAGACCGCGATCAACCCGTCGCTACCCGCAGAAGCCACGGCCCGTATTTCGTTCATGGTCACGACCGATGTAACCCCCCCCGAATGGGCGTCGATAACTGCAATCGATTTCGGGTCAGGCAACAAACCTCGCAGATAGCGGTTCTCCAATGATGGCTCAGCGAACGAATGCGTATTGGGATCGTCAAATTCAATAGCCCGATCTAGATACTGCCGTGCCAATTCGAATTCACGAGCCTTAATTGCATTCGACGCTAAACGAAGAAAGGCAGCATCCGCATGAGTTCGAGCATCTTTCTCTCCTTGTTCGGCTCGACTCAATGCCTTTTGTAACTGTCGGCGCTGCGATTGCAGATTCAGCGACCATGCACCAATTGAAACAAGTACTATCGGCACCAGCATCGCGAAGCTAGGATGCTTTCTCAGCCAATTCCATGCAATTTCAATCCTGTTCCGCTGACGCGCTAAAACGGGTTGGTCTTGAAGAAACCGATCCAAGTCGTCCGCCAAGATTCCCGCATCGCGATAGCGGTTGGACGGTGATTTGCTCAAACACTTTGCAGCAATCGCGCGGAGGTCTTTCGGAATCCTTCGCATATCAGGCCATACGATCAAGGGGGCTTGAGGTTGATTCAAGGAATCGATGAATCGGAGGGAAGGAAACGGCCGTTGATCGGTCAGCAAGACATAGAGCAGAACTCCCAAGGAATAAACATCGCTCGCGGAAGTCGCCGCTTGCCCACCGAGAAGTTGCACCTCCGGAGCCAT
>JBJTAQ010000830.1:0-3474 GCA_046090945.1 Pirellula sp. | reverse complement strand
CACACCCACCGCAAGCCCGCGATCCATCGGGCGCACCACATCGAATGCTGTTGGGAATATATTGCCAATCATCCAGCCGCTGAAAAAGCCGTATCCTATCAACACCCATTTGAGCATTTCCAGATTCGCAACTTGCCCAATCGCCATGAGTAGCGGACTGCAAAGCAATAGGCTGGCAAAGAGCACAAGCATTCGGCCGCTTCGAAACCGCTTGCGCAATGCGTCGGCTAGGTATCCCCCAAAAAACAGTCCGCAGATCGTGGCACCTTGTAAGTAGACCGTCGAGACCCAGGCCGCTTCGGCGGTGCTCAGTTGGAACGTCTCCTCGATATACCTCGCTAGCCAACTGTAGATCATCCACAGTCCAAAAACAAACAGTGGGAATACGATGCACAAAATGCAAAATGTTAAGGGGCGAAAAATGCGAAGACTCTCGATCCACGAGTTCGATGCAGGCAAACTGCTGGCGACTCTGGATTCCCGCTCCGAATCCGATGGTAGGCTTGTCAGATACCAAGCGTAAGGCAGCGCATAGCAGAGTCCGACTAGTCCAAGTATTATGAACGCCGCCCGCCAGTAACCCAGTTGCGCCATCCAGCCACCGAACGACGCTCCGACGATTACCCCGGCAATCTGGGCGGTGGTCAAACTCGCGACCGCTCTGGATCGCCAAGGTTTAGGAGTAAGATTCGTCGTCAGTGAGATTGCCGCCGGCATGAAAAGCGCTTCGGAGATCCCCATCGCAGCTCGCATACTCAAAAGCATCGTCGCTGAGACCGATAGCCCCGTCGCAATCGTTACCAAACTCCACAAAATCAAACTAACGACAATCAAATACTTTTTCGAGTAGCGATCGGCAAGTACCCCTGCGATTGGACAACCGATACCGTATACCCACAGGAAAAAGGCACCCGTGAGTCCCAATTGAGTGTCGGTCATCGACAAGTCCGCTTTCAAGACTTTGAACATCGCAAAGACGGCTTGGCGGTCGCAGTAGTTCAAGAAATAGGCGATCCACATCCAGGCAACCAATACTGCAGTGTCTGATGCCGTTGACGAGGGACTAGGTTCCGTGGATTCCGTTTCGCTCACACAATCGTCCTCGGCGGAAGATAGGATTTCGCCAATTGCCGAAACTGGACCAATTGCTCGTCGATCCAAGCATCCTCTCTGCCTAGTTCCCGCGCAAGGATCGATGCAACCAATGGAGCGGCGTTGATTGCATCCCTTGCTCTCAGAAACAAGAGTCGATTCCTGCGGGCCAAAACGTCCTCGACGGTTCTTGCCATCTGATATCTGGCCGCCCAAACCACATCGACCGCACGCAATGGATACCCCTCAACGAGAGGTTCTCCTAACGCTGCATCGCGTAGGACCAACTCCGCTTTGGCATGGTCGTCTACGCCATGCAGCGGAAGATCCTTGGTCACGCACTTGGACTTGGGCAAGCCTGCCGATTCGATCGCTCGATCGACGCAATCCTCCGCCATTTTTCTAGCCGTTGTCCATTTACCTCCAGTGATCGTGATCAGCCCAGAACTGGAAATCAGAATCGTATGGTCTCGCGAAAGTTTCGAAGTACTTGTACCGGCCGCCTTGGCCTTGACCAACGGTCGAATACCGACAAAAACACTCGAGATGTCCTGGCGTGTGGGCTTTTTTGAAAGATAAGCCCCAGAGGTTTCGAGCAAAAATGCAATCTCTTCCTCGGTCGCTTGTGGTTCGCTGACTGGGTTGGCAATCGGGGTATCGGTCGTGCCGACAACAGTGTGGCCTAGCCACGGAATCATAAAGATCACGCGTCCGTCGCTCGTTTTGGGGACAATAACTGCCGCATCTCCCGGCAGGAAACTCCGATCAAGCACGATGTGCACACCCTGACTCGGCGCAATCATCGGTTTGGTATCAGCCTCATCGCTTATCCGCAACTCGTCGCAAAATGGACCCGTCGCATTGATCACACATCGCGACTGAATATCGATTGTTGTTGGTTCCAATGGATTCGAATCCGATTCGGTATCGATAACTTGAATCCCAGTAATTCGACCGCTCGAATCCTTGAGCAAGTTAATCGCTTTCACATAGTTACAAACAACCGCACCATGCTCGGCAGCGGTTTGAACGATGCTCAAGAGGAGTTGTGCGTCATCGAATTGTCCGTCGGAATACAGCACTCCGTGCTTGGCCATCTCCGGTGCGATCGTTGGCACGTAATCGGCGCATTGATCAGCGCTCAGTCGTTTGGCTCTCGAAAAGCCACTTTTGCCTGCAAGCCAATCGTAGACGACAAACCCCAAGCTGTACCAAATCTTCTCGAACCAAGATCTGCACGGAACCAAAAAGGACATCTCATGTACGGTGTGAGGTGCGTTCTTGCGCAAGAGACTGCGCTCGTGCAGAGCGTCTCGAACGAGACTGATGTTGCCTTGAGCCAAGTACCGTACTCCACCGTGCACCAGCTTGGTTGAGCGGCTCGAGGTGCCTTTTCCAAAATCGAATCGGTCGATGAGAACCACCGACAGGCCACGGGAGGCTGCGTCGAGTGCGATGCTCGCTCCTGTAGCGCCCGCGCCGACGATAACTAGATCCCAGATCGTTTGTGATTTCAGGCGTTCGAGATTCGTTGATCGATCCAGTGTCATAGTTTTACAAAATCTATTAACGCAATCCGTGGCATAAAATCGAGATTGAATTCGCTGGTCTCGATTAGCCTCTCTCGACCCATTCCCGCGATCGCCCCAACGCATCGGCCCACCGCTCTCGACGTGCCGAGGCCTCCTGTGGACTCATTGTTGGTTCAAATCGACGTTCGGCTTGCCATATTCGCTCGATTTCCGCATCGTTCTTCCAGAATCCGGTCGCAAGGCCAGCCAAGTAGGCTGCCCCAAGGCTGGTTGTTTCAATGATTTTGGGACGGACCACAGGACACTGCATCACATCGGCTTGGAATTGCATCAACAGATTGTTAGCACATGCGCCTCCGTCGACACGCAGTTCGGTCAATTTGCTCGATGAGTCTTTTTCCATGGCGGTCAAGACATCGGCGACCTGGAATGCGATCCCCTCGAGGGCCGCTCGGGCCAAGTGGGCTGCTGTTGTGCCTCGGGTGATCCCAACGATCGTGCCACGCGCATAAGCGTCCCAGTGGGGGGCACCCAGACCGGCAAAGGCGGGGACCAGATAAACGCCATCGCTATCGGTAACCTGTTTGGCCAAAGTCTCAACCTCCGCAGCGGATTTGATGATACCCAATCCATCGCGCAGCCATTGCACCGCAGCCCCTGCAATAAAAACGCTCCCTTCTAAAACATAACACTGCTGGCCGCTTCGCGACCAACCGACACTCGAAAGCAGACGCTGCTGGGACGGTACCACCTCGGAGCCAACATTCATGAGCATGAAGCAACCAGTTCCATAAGTGTTTTTCGCCATTCCCAACTGGGTGCAGTTCTGGCCGAACAACGCAGCTTGTTG
>JBJTAQ010000829.1:0-2594 GCA_046090945.1 Pirellula sp. | reverse complement strand
GTCAAGAACCCGTATCTTGACGGGTTGACGCACCGAGCCAAGGCTCTAGGTTTTGCTAGGCAAATACGAGCAATCCCCACGATAAGACGCGAGATTTTTTGAATGTTTTGGGCCCAAAAAACAATCCGTATCGGACCCTACCGACGCGGCTTCCACCTGATCACCCACCAAGTTCTCGCGGCGGTGCCTGAAATCGAACAAGTTCAAACCGGTCTTCTGAATGTCTTCTTGCAGCATACTTCGGCCAGCCTAACGATCAACGAGAACGCAGATCCGGATGTCCGCCTCGATATGGAAACGGCCTTCAACCGCCTCGTACCAGAGGACCAAACCTTTGTGCATACGATCGAAGGCCCGGATGACATGCCCGCGCACGTCAAGAGTTCCATGCTTGGAGCAAGTCTTGTTGTCCCTATTGCCAATGGCGCATTGGCCCTGGGAACTTGGCAAGGCATTTATCTTTGCGAGCACCGCAATGAAGCCACCCCTCGCACCTTGGTCCTTACCCTCCAAGGAACTTACTAGAACAATCACAAGAACAGTCGTAGAACCAACCAGAGAACTAAAACTCAGAAAGCTAAACCATGAGTCACTCCACGTCGAAGTCCCCGCGAATGATGGCAGGTATCCCTACCCTCAATGCCGGTTTGTATCGCAGCATCCGCTTTCTTGTCGGCGATCCTGTAGTCTATCTCCAAATCCCCGAGTCCGATGGGACATCGCGTTCGACGCTCATCTGCAGAGATATCGAAATGGGACGCGCTCGAAGCCATGCAGCCGTCAATCATGTGGCTTGCCCTGCTGACTTCACACCCGAAGATGGGCTCTCGGGCGACCGCGAAACAGCCACAGCTCAGTCGGCCGCAGAGATGCTCAGGCGATCGGGTTTCAAAAGTGTCGTCGTCGATCGATCGTTACCTATGATCTATGCCGAGATGCTTAAACGTGCCGGCATCGGTGTCGAATGCGATACTCAATGGGGAGTCATGGAGCGAAGACAAAAGGACGCTCAAGAGATCGAAATGATTCGCAACGCACAGCGCATCACCGAAGAGGTCATGCAACTGGCTTGCTCAACCATCGCCCGTGCGTCGGCCAATAGCCAAGGTGTGTTGATCCACGATGGTGCCCCACTGACCAGCGAACGGATGCGGACCATGATCGACGTATGGCTCTTGGAACGCGATTGCTCGAACCCCGGTGCGATCGTCGCCTGTGGACCGATCGGTGCTGATTGCCACGATCATGGCCACGGCCCTCTTTACACAGCTCAGCCAGTGATCGTCGATATCTTTCCTCGCGTGAAGTCCAACCTCTACAACGGCGACTGCACCCGGACAGTGGTTCACGGAACCGTCAGCCAGGAACTTGAGCGCATGCACCAGGCTGTCGTTGGAGCCAAGCACGCGGCGACCAAGGTGGTGCGGGCTGGGGTTACCGGCCAAGAGGTCCATCAAGCGACGATCCGAGCCATCGAAAGTGCAGGCTATCGGATGGGTCTGCCAGCCGACGATGCTCCGGATACCTTCACCAGCATGACCCATGGAACCGGCCACGGCTTGGGATTAGAGGTCCACGAACCACCCCTGCTCGCAGCAGGTGGACCGGAACTGGTTGTCGGAGATGTGGTCACCATCGAGCCTGGTCTGTACTGCAAAGCGCTCGGCGGAATTCGGGTCGAGGATATGGTCGTCGTCACTGAGCTTGGCTGTGAAAACCTCAACCAACTCCACGAAGGTCTCTGCTGGAAATAGCAAACTTTGTCCATTTATCCGCTAAAAATAGCTCTCTTCGAAGCGTTCAGCCGAACCAACCGAACGACTAAGAGTCTAGTTTGCTAGTCCCTTTTCGTTGGATCACTCCCCAAGCCAAATAGCAGGAGCGATGATGAGCACCACCACATTCCACACCACAACCTCTATCCACAAGCCCGTCTTGGTTTTGAACCGCAACTGGCAGCCGATCAACGTCGCTACCGTTGTGCGGGCTTTGGTGATGCTCTGGAACGAGTCGGCCAAGATTGTCGACCCGATTGACTTCCAACTCTACGACTGGAGCGATTGGAGTCAATTGGTACCCGACAGGGACGAACCGTTCATCCAAGCGGTCCGGCAGCGGATCCGCGTCCCGGAAGTCATCGCATTGACCGAATTCGATGGAGTGCCGACCCAAAAGGTTACATTCAATCGCAGAAACGTTTTCAAGCGTGACAAGATGACTTGCCAGTACTGCGGTAAGAAGCCCGGTAGTGAAGAGTTGACGATCGACCACGTCGTTCCGCGAGCTCAAGGCGGATTGTCGACTTGGACCAATTGCGTGTTGGCTTGCGTCGACTGCAATTCCAAGAAGGCAGACCGCACGCCGGCTCAAGCTCGGATGCAGTTGGCTAAGCAACCGGTTCGTCCGGAGTGGAAGCCGATTTATGCCGATCGTATGCACCGCGTCGAAAGCTGGTCGAATTTTATCAGCGAAGCCTACTGGATGGTAAGCATCGAAGACTAAACCATCGCCAGCCCTCGCGGTGTTGTTCTACCACGAAAGGCACGAAAAGCACGAAAGAAGAATGGGAACAGGGACGGGAATAAGGGTCTTAG
>JBJTAQ010000828.1:0-1607 GCA_046090945.1 Pirellula sp. | reverse complement strand
CTTCCAGCGACTCGGGCACCCAACACTGGTGCTGCGAAGCGACTCGATCGCTAGCGATGGAGTTGCTAGGCTAAAACCGTCGGCGATCGTAATCTCTCCAGGTCCCAAGGATCCGGATCATGCCGGGTGTTCGATGGAAGTTGTGCGGCGTTTCTGCGGATCGATCCCGATTCTCGGCGTTTGCTTAGGACACCAAGCCATCGGCCAGGCGCTTGGGGCCAAGATTGTTCGGGCCAAAGAACCCATGCACGGCAAAGCATCCTGGATCCATCACACCAGCGATCGCTTGCTCGCAGACCTCCCGGAGAGATTCCAAGTGGGCCGCTATCACTCGCTGGTGATCGACCCGGAAACCATGCCTGAATGCCTCAGGGCGACCGCTTGGACGCACGACGGAACGATCATGGTCGTCGAGCATCGAGAGCATGCGGTCTTCGGAGTCCAGTTCCACCCTGAGTCGATCTTGACCGAGCACGGCTACGCATTGCTGAGCAACTTTCTAACGCAGGCGGGACTGGTTTCGGGGAAAATCCCCCAGTCAGATCTAGCTTAATCACTCATCGACTCGATTGGTCTCGATTCGCAAGGCTTGGATCACTCCTCCTGCTGCATCTTGCCACGCCCAAAAGCGAATTCGAATTCGCTCAGGGCCGGGATGAGCATAGCGGCAGTCGCGAAGGCGTAGGAGACGACCACGGTTGAAAAGACGGTCAGTTCCTGATCACGCAGGATAAAACTGGTGATTGCAAAGAAGGTCAAGAAGGGGAGCAGAAACGAGGTCAAGGTGATCGCTGGAGACGGGTTGCGATTGCCGATCGCCAAGAACAAACCAGTTCCACCACCGAGGATGATCATCAAAAACGGAGCCAGTTGTCGACCGAAGGAACCGCGGAACATGAGCATGATCAGCATGCAGGTGGCCACGCCCAGAAAAAGAAAAAAGACCGTACCGAGACTCGTGCCGATCGCCGTGCGACTCTGATAATAAATCATTCCACAGTGGATACCCAGCATGCAGACAAATACGTCCATGACCAGCATCGCGATCATGGTAAAAATCAAATTCTCCGTCGTCAGCCCGCCGTAAAACCAGGGGATCCATAGCAACAGGATCGGCAACAGGACCATCTCCTTCATGACGTACAAAACCCCAAGGATCTTGCCGAAGATAAAGTCGACCGAAGTGATTTCGGTGACTAGCAGTAGATCCAAAGCGCCGCCGTCCCGCTCGTTGGTCACGGAATTCACCGCAAGGGCGTTGATAAGAATCAGGGAGAAAACGATCAAGGGAGCCAGAACGGTGACAACCGGGGCCACCAATTGCTCCTGGTATCCGCGATCGGCCATCGCAGACTGGCCACTGCGAGCGATTTGAAAAAGCCCATAAGCAACGCAGGCCGCGAGGATCAAGTATGCGACGCGGATGATCAAAACCTTTTTGCCATAAGCCCAAGTGCACATCTCACGCCATAGGATCGGGTTCGACCACATGGCTCGCGGGTCTCGGCTTTTCCAAGATTTTATCGAACGGTCCGTGGCGACAGGGCGATCGGCCGAACCACTGTTGGCTTGCACCGCATCTGAAACTTCGTCGGAGTACTCCGCAG
>JBJTAQ010000827.1:0-1106 GCA_046090945.1 Pirellula sp. | reverse complement strand
AGGAACGCTTTGGATCCGCGAGCCGAAGGATTACTGGACCCCGATGCACAATCAGGTCATGAATTGGTTGTACTACCGATGGCTCAGCGGGGACCACATCGTCGAGCAGTTTATCCATTCGCTCGACAAGTCGATGTGGTTGCACCACGACGTCCCGCCGGTCTTGGCCTACGGGATGGGTGGTCGCCAAGTTCGAACGGATCCAGAGTATGGCGATATCTACGATCACTTCTATGTCGTGTATGAATGGGCAGACGGCACACGAACCTAT
This sequence comes from Pirellula sp., assembly GCA_046090945.1. GTDB lineage: Bacteria > Planctomycetota > Planctomycetia > Pirellulales > Pirellulaceae > JBKCUI01. Next base: position 835 of record JBJTAQ010000827.1, on the reverse strand, counting down.
GCTGCTACGAGGCAGATGCCCAACTGCTTCAACGAAACCGAAGACTTCGTCTATGGCACCAAAGGCACCGCGAAGGTTCTTGCCAACGAGATCACCGGCGAGAACCCTTGGAAGTTCAAGGGCGAAAAGCCCAGCATGTACTATCTTGAGCATGTCGCCTTGATGAAGTCGATACGCGAGGGCAAGCCGCTCAACAACGGCGACTATATGTGCAAGAGTACGCTCATGGCCATCATGGGCCGCGAGGCCGCTTATTCGGGCGAAGTCATCCGCTGGGATGATCTTAAGGACAGCAAACTGTCGTTGGTACCCGATAAGATCGAGTGGGGCGGTGCACCAGCGGTCGAAGTCCGACAGCCAGGCTCCTACAGTTTCAACAAGACTCTGTAGATCGCTTTTGGAAGTGCGCCCGAAGCCATAGGCATGGGATGGACTCGCACATGCCTTTTCATGGGTGTGCCAATTGATCCCTTAGCTGCCTTGCTTGCTCGGCAGCTAAGTCAGCTGTCGAGCCCAAAACGGTCAAGTGCCCCATTTTGCGCCCCACGCGAGCCTGGGACTTACCATACAAGTGCAGATGTGCGTGGGACTGCGATAGAATCTGCTGCCAGTCAGGTGCTTGGTCGGCTTTCCACAGGTCCCCGAGCAGGTTCACCATCGCAGCGGGCTTGAACTCAGAGACATCGCCCAATGGCAAATTGCAAACAGCCCGCACCTGTTGCTCGAATTGGCTTACCGCGAAGGCTTCGATCGTCAAATGGCCCGAATTATGTGGTCGAGGCGCAAGCTCGTTGACCATCAGTTCACCCTGCTGATCGACGAACATCTCGACGCA
>JBJTAQ010000826.1:0-4544 GCA_046090945.1 Pirellula sp. | reverse complement strand
GGTTCCGAGGGGGCTGGTGCACTGGCTTGGGATGTTTGGAGAAGATTTCATTTTTTTATCGTCCTTTGGTTAACAATCGGTACCGGGAAAGGAATCGGGATTGCCTCAAAGAGGCTCCGAAGTACACTTCTTCAATTCAAGATAGTACTCGATTTCGGGCGAATTTGTTTCGTTTTATGGACTTTTTCAGCAAACCGTCGACCAGGATATGGCCAGTAAAGATTTCGATACAGACCAGCTAGCAGCCTACTTGCACATCACCCCTGACCAGGTGACCAAGATGGCTGTACGAGGAAAACTGCCGGGTCGGCGGGTCAATGGCCAGTGGAAATTTTCTGAGTCGGAAATTCATCATTGGCTTGAGGAACAGATCGGAGTGGTCCAGGCCGAGGATTTGGAGCGACTCGAACGCATTTTGGAGAAGAACATCGACACATCGCTCGACGAACGAACGATGCTCTCTGAATTCATGAGCCTTGATGCTATTGCGATACCGCTTGAAGCAAGGACGAAAAACTCGGTGGTTCGTGAAATGTGCAATATTGCCGCATCGACCGGTCTTCTCTGGGACGCATCGGAGATGGCCCAAGCGGTCTCGGCACGCGAGGCATTGCATCCCACAGCACTGGAAAACGGGGTCGCTTTGCTCCACCCCCGGCGGCCTCAAACCTCGATTCTTTCGGATTCGTTAGTCGCTCTCGGAATTACCACTCAACCGTTTCCTTTTGGGAATACTGCCGGCCATCAGACAGACGTCTTTTTCTTGATTTGCTCGACCGACGATCAGATCCATTTAAGAATACTGGCGCGACTTGCTCGGCTGGTCAGTGACGAGGTGCTGCTGACCATGCTGCGGTCGGTACAAAGCCCCGCGGAGGCTTTGGAGTTGATCAAAGCAGCGGAACTAGAACTCATCGAGTCGGGTCGGAAATGATCAAGTCTCGGCCGAGGGACCTGAGTATCGGATGGTATGGGCCGGTCGATAACCGCTGGATGCGATTGCTAGAGCATTTTCAGTCCGTCGAAGTATTGGATCAATCCTCAGCCGCCGAGTGGCTGCAACTTACGATGCCCAACCGCAGGCTTCTGGTGGGACTCGAGCATCGATGCGACGAGCGTCTGGACTGGCTGCTGAGGATGTCTTTGACACCGATAGCATCTGGTTCGCGAAAGAAAGGATCATCCAAACCATCGGCGAAGGTGGCGAGCAGAGAGCCTGCAAGATCTACAGCTGCTGAAAGTCTAGTGGATTGGTCACGGCAGCACCATGTGGCGTGCGTACTTGGTGAGCATTGGTCTGGCCATCGCAGGAGCTACCCGTTGCCTGAGTCGATCGAAACCTTCTATTGGCATCAGTGGTACGACCAAGTAATCCCTTGGGTGTGCCATGAGGCGTGTGTGTTGGGTTCCGGAGTGTCAAGCCTGCGAGTTGGACGTATCCAAGCCGATGTCGATCGATTCGTGGCATGGCGATCCAGCCAGTCAGTGCAGGATCATCTTTCTAACCGGATCGCTTGGTGTGTAAGCGACAACGATTCCAGTGTTCAAATGTGGCAGGGCTTGCTCGAAGGCTACGGGATCCGAACTGTTGGCTCGCGGATCGACCAGCTTCATGGAAAATTCCAAGCCGACTTGCTCATCATCGACTACAGTGCCAGAGAGGGAATAGGTAGCAATCGAAGCTTGGATGCATGGCTGTTGGAATTAAGAGCAAAGCAGCCTGATGCGTTTTTCGTGGTGATCGATCCCTTTGTTGAGATGGAGCGATGGGCGAACCTTCGCTCCCTTGGGGCCGATGCGATCGTCGGCAAGCCTTGTAGCCCTCAAGGGATTTTGTTCAGTTGGCATCAATGGCTCAAAAGCTGTTGATGGAGCGACATCCGCAGATGTTTCACTATCGGCGACGGAGTTCCTGTCCGATCTTCTCGATCATCGTGCGAAGCTCTCGATTCTCATTCCGCAGTTGTTCGAGCTGCTGCTCGATGTTGTTGCCTCGGCCTTCGTTGTTGCCTCGGCCTTCTGGGCCTCGCCCTTCTGGTCGGCGGGGTTCATCGCGGCGGGGTTCATCGCGGGGAGGGTTCTTGGGATTTCGCATTTGCTCGGCCATTTTTTCTTTGGCCATTTTTTCTTTTGCGTTCCTAAGATCCTGCTCGATATCCTCGGCTCGGCGCATCAGATCGAGTGCCATATCGTGCATATCGGCTTGCTTTAGGTGTTCGGAAGCGACTCTCAGGTGATGAACACGTTGCATAGCTCGCTCGAACTTTTCCATCTGTTCGGGGCTAGGTCCTTGGCGTCCTTCGGGTCTGCCTTGGCGATTGAATTGCTCGAGCAATTGAAACAATTCTTTTTGTTCTCGGAGCAACCCCTCGGCCTTCTCTTTTTGGCCTTGTTCGAGCAACACGGCTGCTTGTTTTTTGATTTCTTGGATTCGAAGTTTGATTTCTTCTCGTTCATCACCGAAGCCTGCGGAAGCTGAGAATGCAGCGGCACATAGAGCAATCAGACTCAACCGGATCTTAAGACGTGTTCGCATCGAAATAAACTCCTGAAGTGATAGGGCAAAAACCGTAAATCCATCATAGTTAAACCAGCGGGGTTGTCTATAAAGGCCCCGTGGTACCGTGGTACTCTTACTCCAGGAGTACCCTGTGTTGCCCCCGACAAAAATCCTGCAGAGAGGATTCCCGAAGAACTTCAGTCAGAAGGGCAATGGTGGAAGAACAGGGGTGCCGTTAGGGAGTCCTGGGGTGATAGGTCCGGGGGCTGGTTGATTAGGTAGGGGGGCCGACGGAAGGATGTCGTTGCCATACCAAGTATTGGTGCCATTTTGGGGTGGGAACTGGCTGGTCGGGCGAGTTTGCGTCGGCGGGTAACCGGCCTGAGGAAGGGCTTGTGGCACGTTCTGTGGAGTTGGGTTCGACGGAATGGGGGAAGACTTCGGGCTGGTTCCGAGGAATCGTTCTAGGATTCCGCCTGAGGAAGGTGCAGGGCCGTAGCCATTTGGGTTGCTCGATCCTTCGAGACCGATTCCGCGCATCAGATCGTTTCCGAGGTTCGTGCCATTAGCGCCTTGGAATTCAACCGGCACAGGAAAACCTTCAGCAGTGCGCCCTTGCTCGAGCTGTCGTTCGACGTTGGCGATGTAGGGCCCGATAACTTCTTTGACTTCCGCAGGCATGATCGATCCTGCATGCGCTAGAGCTTGGGCGATGTACTGCCCACTTCTGGATCTGGCAATCGCGTTTTTTTGGTTAGGCCCAAGCAGGGTCATAGCGAACATGGTGACGATGCAACACATCGCTGCACCTTTGATCAGACCGAAGCCAGCACCGAGTTGTCGATCGAATTCTTTGAGTCTTATTTTATCGATCGACGCGCTGATCATTCGGAAGACTAGCCAGATGGCAAGGCTTGTACCAAAGAAGAGCAAGAGCATTGCTAGGAAGACGTTCCAGGGAGGCTGGGCGTTGATGTACTTGGCGACATCATTGCGAAAGTAGTTTGCGACAAAGTAGCTCACGACGATCGAAGCCAGTGAGGCGACTTGCCAAGCGAAACCTTTGATCGCGCCGAAGATCGCGGCCGAGGCCAGGATGATCAGCATGATGATATCGTATGTTTGCATCGCGTAAGGACCGTTTGTAGGGGCCATGGCTTTTGGATTCTTCGCTCCTGGATCGAGGAGGTTTGTAACAATTCGGATCGAAGCAGCAAAATAGCAGTTTTTGATAGCATTGAGAATAATTTCCGAAACACCAGGAGATTTGTATAGTTTGCAAAAGGAGATGTCTTGTCAGGAGTGCGGGAAAATGCTATTCCCGCTGCAACGGTTGTGAGTGTTGTAGGACCGGTGGCCTTGGTAGTCATGTAATCGATGGCGGATTTCAAAACCCATATTTCGGTAAGCACGATGGCCGGTGTGTTGCTGGGGTTGGGTGGGTATCAATCGGGGATGCCTTGGGAGAGTTGCTTGATTGCCGGGGGCCTTTGTTCGGTCAGTGGGATGCTTCCGGATCTGGACAGCGATTCAGGGATACCACTTCGCGAGGCGGTTGCATTTGCAGCGGCCTTTGTGCCGATGCTCATGCTCGATCGGCTTGAGCGCGTCGGTTTGTCGCATGAGATGATGTTGGTGGTTACCGGCGTAATTTATTTTTTCTTGAGGTTCGGAATTGCCGAATTGTTTCGTCGCTATACGGTGCATCGTGGGATGTGGCACAGTTTGCCGGCGGCTTTCATTGCGGCATTATTTATTTTTTTGGTGTCAGCCTCTGAGAGCATTCATTTGCGTCTATTCAAAACGGTTGCGGTATTTGTGGGCTTTATGTCGCACATTTTGCTCGATGAGCTATGGTCGGTAGAGTTTCGGCGCGGAAAGTATGTTTTTAAGCATTCCTTTGGAACGGCGTTAAAATTCGTTGGTGAATCGCGTTTGGCCAATGTGGCCACGTATCTGATGCTACTAATCTTAGGCGTGGTCGCCTATCACGACGAAGCGATCATGGAGCATTTCGGATATACTCATCAGCACGATCTGCCGC
>JBJTAQ010000825.1:0-2232 GCA_046090945.1 Pirellula sp. | reverse complement strand
CATGGACTTGTTCCCTCACTTCCCATATTCGACTTTTCCGTTCGTACTTTGTCAGTCCCATCGCCGATGAGATTTGCAAGTGGTGAGGTGATGAGTTTGCTGCCGGGTTTGACCCGCTCATCAAATTCCGCGACCCAGTATTCCCGATCACCCAGATGCGGTATTTTCGACATACGAATCGTTTTGATGCCGTTGATGACTGTCACCTTTCCCTTTTGCCAATCGTCGGGATTCGAGAGGTTCAACTCAGGGACAGGCGTGCTTTTGCTCGATCCATTTTCCGCATCGGAGTCCTGGGGTTCAAACACCCAGAGTTGTCCACCGGGTTTGAGAGCTAATTTGGGGATCAACACCAGCGATCTTCGTGGTTTGGTTTTTATCTTGACATCGACAAACATCCCTCGGACTAGTGCGGGTAGCCCACCGTTTCCCTCCTCTGTAATCGAAACTCCATTGCGCCGAACGTCTCTGGGGTTGTCGACCGTGATGCGCACCGGGACGGTGCGGCTTTGAGTATCGAGTCCAATACCCTCGTAGCGACTGAGCTTGCCCTGCCATTGGTAAGTAGTGTCGTTTCTTCCTGCGACTTGGTAAGAGATCTCGACGGGAGTAGGGGGCAACTCATAGCTCGAGGATCGCATGACCTGCGACGAGGAATCCTTGGCCCCACCTTCGGAGATTTGATCCAAAATCAATAACAATTGGTCGGTGCGGAGATTGCAACTGACCTCGACTCTCTCGGTGTCTTCGATGATGCATAACTTATCAGCTCGATTCACATACGAGTCTTCCTGGACGGTCTCGTTGATGATCACTCCTGAAATCGGTGATTTGATTTGGGATCTTTCCAGATTGACTTCTGCTTGAGCCAGTTGAGTATCCGCAAGTTTTTCAGCCAAGGCCAATCGGGTTCTGCGGGTTTCTAGCAGTTGAAGTTGGTTTTGAAACGTGAGCACCTGATTGGCGCTTGCGATCCTTTGACGTCTAGCCTGGTCTCTTTCAGTATCGCTTGCGAATCCCTCAGGGAGTGCCGCTATTCTTGCTAGCTCTTTCTCTTGCAGTGCTAGTTCCTCTTCGGCCAGTGTCATCGAACGCTTCAGATTCGCGATCTCTTGCTCGAGCTCGCGTTGCTGGGCGTACTCCGACTCCTTGAGCGAAACGAGTCGCTCGATTTCTAATTCGTAGTCTTTGGGGTTGAGCTTCAGAAGCAGGTCACCACTGTTGACAAAGCGTCCGATGCGGCACAAATCGCTCTTGAAGACCACTCGGCCGGCAACTTCCGCTCCGATTGTCACCTGACGGAAGGGCACTACAGTTCCGGACAAATCGATATCGAGAGTTTCGATACCTTGATACTCCTGCATGCGATCGATGGTCACCATCGGCATCTTGGAAATGACCACCCTAGGGTCCGACGGGTCGCTTCCAACCTGCTTGGGGGCTTGGACCCCCAGCCACTTGAAGACCAGAATTCCCAGTGCGGCGATAGCAATCGGGATGAACCATCCCACGAGGAATCTTGAAAAAAACGTCGGTTTCGATGCATTCATGGAGGAGCAGGTCTGGTTGGATCTTCGATGGGGGATCGTTCCATGGTAGTAAGCTACAACGTTTTTTACAGTCCATAAACGCCAAGACGCACGGGGTTTGCCCCCGTGCGTCTAATGGACTGAGCGTTTTAGCCAGCTTGCAGTCGGCCTATCGGAAAAATCGTCACAAAGTGACTTGCATCGATTCCCTAGCAGGACCTGCAATCCTAAAGATTTACAATTCGTAACCTGCACGATAGGCAGGCTTGATCATCGAGTCGAACTCGCTGGTTCCCTTGACCTTGAGGTTTTCGGCATCCCACTCGAGCTTCGCACTGGTGACTTGCTCGCCTTCCTTCTTGGCTTGGCCCGCAGCCCAAACAGCAAGGTTACCCAGCAGGATGACTTCGGTCATCTTACCTGCGTAGTTGGCGAAGTTCGACCAAGTCGGCTTGCCGGTCTTGATGGCGATCGCGAACTCCTTGAAGTGACCTGGGCTTCGCTCAAAGTCGACTTCTTTGTCTTCGACACCGGTGAAGTAGCACTCGGCACCGTAGTCGTTTGGTGAGTACATTTTGCCCTTGTCCCATCAAAAATTTGCAAACCCAGCAGCGTTTCCGGAGAAAAAACCCATAAAAGACAACGCAAAACCCAAAATCCGAAGAAAACAATCAACCAGATCAAGCAGCAGAACCGCTTCGAC
>JBJTAQ010000824.1:0-2938 GCA_046090945.1 Pirellula sp. | reverse complement strand
TACAAGAATCTCAACGCAAAAGCACTCGGTATCTCCGGTCGACAGAGCGATCTGATTGAATTGGCTATGACCTACGGCTTCCAGGGCCTCGATATCGACGCGGGTGACCTTCAACGACGCTCGGCTCGCACGGATTTCGAGCGAGCCTCGCGTTTTCTGTTAAGTTCAGGGATGAAAGTTGCTGGATTTGAGATTCCGTGTGATCTGGATGCAGAGGACAAGGAATTCGACCAAGCTATCAAGGAAGTTGAAAAGATTGTTGAGGTTGCGGGAAAGGTCAAGGCGAGAGCCGGAATCCTACCCATTCCCAGCGCGACGAATCGGGCACCGTTCCACCAATACTTTGAATCGGCCAAAGCCAAACTTGATCGACTAGCGATCATCTTCGAAAAACATCAAGTTCTGCTCGGTCTGAGCATGTGCACGTTTGGTGAAGATCGATTAGGAAAGCAGTATCCGTTCATACAAGACGTAAGCGGAGCGCTGGCTTTGGTCGGTGCTTGTCAGTCCAAATCGGTCGGTTTCCTAGTCGACACCTACCACTGGACTGTAGGCCGAGGTACGTGGGAACAACTGGCTAGTTTAGGCGGCAATCGGATCGCAGGCTTAAACATAGCCGATGTTGCGACGATTCCCGACCCTAAGGACTCGAGCGACTCGTTGAAACTCCTGGCAGGTTCCGCTGGTACGATTGACAACGCTCGATTCGTGAAGACTCTGCAATCGGTCGGCTATGACGGTCCCATCACCAGCAGTCCTAGTTCTCTCAATCTTGGAGCCATTACAAGGGATGCAATTGTGTCAAAAGCACAAGACGTGCTGGATGCGACCCTTTCGGCCGCTGGGCTTACCACCGAAACTCGACGTCCTGAATGGATTGCAGCCCAGGCTAGGTCTGCCCCAGAGATATCAAGCTTGGAAGAACTGAGTTAATCCCACCGAAAATTGCACCCCCCTGGACGGATTCTCGGGGTTTTGCTGCGGATTCCAATTAGTCCCGGTTTTTGTGCTATACTACTAGCGGGCTGTCTATCAGTCCCATCGACTCGTATGCACGAAACACTGAGTCGACGGAAAGCATCCTGCATAGATATAGATATCGAGTTACTGGAGTTGTAAGCCATGTCAAAATTAACCCTTCGCGTTGTGCAAGGGGCTGACCGTGGAAAGGTCTTCAGTGACTTAAACCCTCCGATCTCAATCGGAAGAGAGGAGGGAAACACGATCCAACTCAACGACGAGCGGATCAGTCGCTATCATTGTAAGATCCTCTCGGATAATCAACACCTAGTCCTTACCGATCTAGAGAGCACCAACGGGACCAAGGTCAACGGCCAATCGTGCCAGCTACGTATCCTACGTTTTGGCGACCTGATTCTCGTCGGACGTAGCGTACTGCTTTTCGGCGATCAATTTCAGATCCGCTCCAGGCTCAGCGAAACCAACCTATTGGATCATAATGGAAAAGCCGAGCTTAAGGTGGATGGTGATTTCGAACTTGACTCGAATGTGCTGGTCGATGCCGCCAAGGAAAGGATCCTCAGCACGCCACCCTCGATCCCGGATCGCTTGAGTCCCAGTCAAGCAGCCCAACTTGCCGAACTACTCGAACACATACACGGAGGGATCGGCGAAGCGGTTGAAGGGATTCAGGGTTACGAGAATCGAGGCTCGGTGACTGTCTCTTACGCTCATTGGCAAGCACTCATGCTCGTATACTCGAACTTGGCAGAGATGATCCGTTTGATCGCAGACCCTGAGTTCAAGTTGCCTGGATAAATCTCAGGCCAAGCAGGCTTCAACGACCGAACCGTGAACATCCGTCAGCCGGTAGTCTCGTCCGCCCCATCGAAACGTCAATCGCTCGTGATCGATGCCCAAGAGCCTCAGCACCGTAGCTTGTAAATCGTAAATTGTCACCACATTCTCTACAGCTCGATACCCGAATTCGTCGGTACTTCCGTGCGTGTATCCGCCTCGTATTCCAGCCCCAGCCATCCAAATGCTGAAGCCCTGCGGATTGTGGTCACGCCCCCGACCGCCTTGCGCGAAAGGTGTGCGACCAAACTCACCCGCGCAGAGCACGAGCGTAGACTCCAGTAATCCTCGCGTGTGTAGATCATCAAGCAGTGCGGCGATCGGCTGGTCAACCACGCGGGCATTTTTGCGATGCCCAACTTCCAAATTTTCATGATCGTCCCACGGTGCGATGAACCGGATCCCCTTGACGCAAGTGACTTCGACGAATCTCACGCCTCGCTCGACCAACCGCCTTGCTAGCAAGCATTCTTTGGCATACTGAGCCAAGAGTGGGTCGGTAGAATCCGTCCCATATTTACTCAACGTCGATTTACTTTCATCGGTGAAATCGAGCAATCCAGGTACCTCCGATTGCATCTCGATGGCCGTCTGATCGTTTTTCAAAGAGGACTCGATGATCTGATACTCTTGGCTGCCAAGGGTCTGCCTTCCCAAGAACCTTTGATCTTCTCGCTGCTTGAAGCGCATCAGTGCGTTCTGATTCGTCGAATCATACGACGACCGAATGTTCCTTACAGGATCAGAGCCGCTGAATGTATCGAGTATCGCCCCCTGGTAGACTGCTGGCAAAAATGCATTCGAGAAGTTTTCGGGGCCTCCGATCGGCAACAAACCTCCATGGAGAACGACGTAACTCGGCAATCTTTTATTCTCAGTACCCAAACCGTATCCGAGCCAAGCGCCCATCGACGGACGACCTTGAGCTGCGAAACCGGTGTGCAGGAACATGCAGGCTTGGGAATGCTCCGCAAATTCGCTCTTCATCGAACGAATGACGCACAATCGATCGGCCTGTTTTGCGAGATTCGGAAATAGCTCACTGATCTCGAGCCCTGATCCCCCATACTTAGCAAAAGAAAACGGACTTCCCAAGCATTTACCATTTTGATCGAATTGG
>JBJTAQ010000823.1:0-3328 GCA_046090945.1 Pirellula sp. | reverse complement strand
TTCACCAACTGTGCGGCGGTCCCGCAGGCAACTCCTGGCGTCGATGGGTAGTTTAGGGGTTTCGATTTGCTGCGGTTGTCGAAGCACGCCGATGACAGGTCGCCCTCAATTGGTATTCATTCCAAAGTCGATGGAGATGTCGCTCGGGGAGCAGAGCTATGCGGATGTTATCTCGAAATCGACACCCTCTCAGAATGCGGCTTGGGTCGATGCGGTTGAACGCACCGGGCGGCGAATTGCAGCAGTCGCCAATGCTCCTGGATTCCAATGGGAGTTTCGTCTTTTGGCGAGCCCGACTCAGAATGCGTTTTGCTTACCGGGGGGCAAGGTTGCTATTTACGAAGGGATCATTCCCTCGTGTGAGAATGAGGCAGGATTGGCGGTGGTCATGAGTCATGAGATCGCTCATGCACTGGCTCGCCATGGTTCCGAACGCATGAGCCAGCAAGCGGGCGTTCAGGGAGCCGGGGCGGTTCTTGGCTGGGCGATGAGCGAAACAACACCGATGACTCGGGATCTTGCCATGCGCGCTTTTGGGACAGGAACGCAATATGGGATCCTGCTACCCTACAGTCGACATCATGAAAGCGAAGCCGACGCGATTGGGATTCAGTTGATGGCCAAGGCGGGCTATGACCCTTCGGAGGCACCTTTGTTTTGGGGAAGATTCGGCAACGCCAAATCGGAATCGCAGGCACCCCCAGAGTGGGCTTCGACTCATCCGAGCGATGAGCGTCGAGCCGCCGATCTTGCGGAAAAACTTCCGCAAGCCTTATCGCTATACCAAGCTGCCGCGAGTCGATACGGCCGAGGCGAACGCTTGGTCTAAATAGCTCGGCTTCTAAACGGACTCACTACCCTACCCTACCCTACCCTACCCTACCCTGCCCTACCCTGCCCTGCCCTGCCCTGCACTGCCCTGCACTGCCCTGCACTGCACTGCACTGCACTGCACTGCACTGCACTGCACTGCACTGTGTCTGCGGATGCCCCAAGCTAGACCAATTACGCGTTTAGAAGTCCTCGAATGTAGTTCTTGAATTGCAAGATATCCTCTGGGGCATCCGGGCCGATGACCAGAGGATTGTGATCGATCGCATTGACCAAACCGTGACTACCGCCGACCAGGTTTGGATTCAATGGTATGACGTCCATTTTCATGCGAAACCCGAGTTTCTTTTGTGCCAATCGCAGCATTGCTCGGAGTTTCGATGTGATGAAAAGTTCGCAAGGGTCGTATCCGGGTTTGCGATGGATATCGACGGTTCTTGCAAAGTCTGGCGCGAGGCGATCGTCATTCCAATAATAATAGGTAAACCAAGCGTCCGGCTGAGCCATCGCGATCCAATCCCCGCTTCGCGGATGCTGGAGTTGAAGTTCCTCTGGATGGACAACCGATTGGATACCTGGCACGTTGGCTAGCAGATCTCGTACATCGCGCGAGACGCTCGGTTCATTGATGTAGACGTGAGCGATTTGGTGGTCAGCCACCGCGAAGGCTTTGCAGTCGCCTGGAATCAGCATTTCCCCGAATGGACCTTGCCGGACCGCCAGCAACCCAGCTTGTCGGAGGATACGATTGATCGCAATGGGTCGCGAGACGGGAACAAGGCCGTATTCGGAAACGATGATGGGTATGGCGCCGATGTCTTGGACTGCGTCGATCACCAATCCGGCACAGCGATCCACTTCAGCGACTCTTTCGATACTCGGTTCCTGGTAGCGTTGGAAATCGTAATCCAAGTGGGGTAGATAGCAGAGCGTCAGTTGGGGTTTTTTTTCTCGAAGAACTTTAGCAGTTGCTCGTGCGATCCACTGGCTTGCGGGCAGTCCCGCGTTGGGTCCCCAAAACGAGAAGAACGGGAATGATCCCAGATCGCGGACCAGTTGACACCCGGTGTCGTCGATGATGTCGAAGACCTTCGAGCCATCGCAGCCATAATGCGGCTTGGGCGTAGCGCTATAGTGCACCCCGGAGTGCTGATTGAACCACCAAAACATTTTGGCTGTATCCAACCCTTCGTAGAGCAATTGGCCAGAGATCAGACGGTTGGATTGTTGCCAAAAACGGACTTCCGCAGAAGCTCGATCGTACCATCCGTTACCGACGATACCATGCTGATTGGGCATGGTACCGGTGAGCATGGTGGCTTGGACTGTGCAGGTGACCGCAGGAACAGGCGGGGTCCAATTACCGCAGCGTCCAAGCTGACTGATGCGAGGGGCGTGGGTTAGCAGTGCAGGAACAAGTCCGACAACATTGATGATACAAACGCGGTTCAAGGTTCCAGTCCGGCAATCTGTTTGTTAAAGGCTTCGATTTCAGGATCGCTTGGGGCCGCGCGCACGAGCTGCCTCAAGAATCCACCCGCCTTGTCTTTCTCCTTGGCATCGATCAGCAGTGCGATGATTCTTTTCAGATGTGCCACGTTGCTCCGTTCGAGCCCCAGAATAATCGTCAGGTTTTCGATTTCCAACTCGGCTTTGCCTGTTTCTCTTGCGATATCGGCCATCCAAGTTGCTTTTCGAAGGCCGGTCCATTTGCTTTTGAGGCTTGCCTGGACCAATCGTTCGGCCAATTGCTCATGCGTGGCCGGAAACTCCTTGAAGTTGAAGGTGACGTTGTAGAGTTTGCGCAAGACCTGCGGATCTTCTGGGAATGTTTCGATCGGGATTTCTCCGTCTTTATAGGATTTCGCCATGATCTCGGCGATCGGAATCGATTCGGCTCGATTTGCACGGATCGCTTGTTTCCAGAGATCGAGTTTTTCTTGGTCGCTGAGGACTGAATGATAAATCAGCGAACCGGAAGTTAGATTCGAAGGACTGTGGGCCGATGTCTTTGCCAGTACCGACAGTAGCGGTTTGAGTTGCTCAGGCGAGCAGTGCAAAGCGGTGGAGATTCGCCCCCAGACCAAACGCCAATCCAAGGGAGATAGCAACTGTCCCCGAATGTACCAGTAGTTGGATCTTTCGAAGCGATCAAGTGTTCCTCTTCCGCCGACCGACTCGAGGATCGTGGGGCGATCTGAAGGTTGGCATGAGTCCAAAGCCAGTCGAGTCACGAGTGGTCGAGTTTGACTCCAGGCAAGCTGGCTTGAGGCTGCTAATGGCCGCTGTTGCCACCGCTCGACGCGCGCATCGTAGGCGATCGCATCGGCCAGTAGTCGCAGCAGGATAGGGCTGCGGTAGATCGCATCGATCTTGCCTTCGGAATAGGAATCAACGCATTGGTCAATCCATTGATCTACCATCGGATAGCTTGCGGCTCGGTCGCTGCTAGAAGTATCCGGTGGCGAGTCGGTCTGGATTTTTTTCTCCATCGTTT
>JBJTAQ010000822.1:0-3049 GCA_046090945.1 Pirellula sp. | reverse complement strand
CGGTTGAAAAAGTTCGCTAACCGAGTCGGAACAGTCGTCGGATCGCCGTTGCGAGGGATTCCCGATGATCTTCGTGGGGAGCTTCACGGAGCGATTGCATCGGGCCGTGCAGCAGCTTATTGATCACGCGATCGACCGCTTGAAGTATCTCCTGCTGCGCCTCGAGGGGCAGATCCTGCATCGATCGCTTACCAAAGAGCCTCTGGAGTTCCGAATCTCGAATCAGTAACGCTTGATCTTTTAACGCACGTATCGTGTCGCCCGAGAGCCGCAGGTTCCAGTCGGCGAGGATTCGTTGCACTTCCTCTTCGATGATCTTGCGAGCTTTGGGTAGTTGTTGGCGGCGAAAGGTTTCATTGCGTTGGCAGACGTTCTGTAGATCGTCGACCGAGTAGAGATAAACGCTCGGGAGCCTCGCGATCGAAGCCTCGAAGTCACGAGGGACTGCGAGGTCTAAAATCAATAGAGTGCCCCGGGTGCGTTTGGCTAGGATCTGTCTGAATCGCGACTCCGAGACAATCGGCTCCGGTGCGCCTGTCGTGCTGATGATCAAGTCGGCTTGGACTAAAAGTCCATCGAGGGAATCCCAAGCTTGGGCTTTGAGCGCAAACTGCTCGGCTACTTTTTGTGCCCTATCCAAGGATCGATTGATGATATCGACGTTCTTGGCTCCTGCATCGATCAAGTATTGCAGTGTTTCAACCCCCATCTCTCCGCTTCCAATAACGACTATCTTTTTATCGTCAAAGCGTTCGTAGAATTCCGATGCGACCTCGCTGACGGCGACACTCGGGACGCTGATACGACGCCGATGAATCTCGGTCTCGCTCGTGACCCGCTTGGATACCTGGTTTGCATGCTGGAACAGCGAGTGCATCACGGGTCCTGCGAATCCTTCGCTCCTGGATCGCTCGTAGGCTCCACGGACTTGGGCTGATATCTGCGATTCGCCGACGACCAGCGAGTCGATGCTGCTGACGACGCTAAAAAGGTGCTCGATTGCAGCGGCATCGTGACGCACACGAAAATGCTCTTGGATGATCCTCTGGTCTACCTGATGAAAACCTGACACGAATTGCAAAAGTTCCTCAGCCGAAGGCAGCTTGTCGGCCTCCAGAGCCCCGCAGTAAATCTCGACGCGGTTGCAGGTGCTCAGCAACACCACCTCGGCCTCCGCATAACGCTCTTTGAGTTCCCCGAGCGATTGGGTGATCTGCTCGGAACTAAAGGCGACTCGCTCACGTACCTCAAGCGGTGTGTCGTGGTGAGAGCATCCGATCATCCTTACCTTCATGCATCACCCCGGAGCGAACGAGGAGTCTCGGAGTTATCGCGATCCGACTTGCTCGCCCCGTGGGGTGCAGTAACCACAGCAGCCAAAGCCAAGACGACGATGATGAACGAGAGGATATTCAAGGCAGCCGTCCACTGCGCTTTGCCGCGGTTCGAAGAGATTTTCTGGACCACCGCTGCAAAGGACAAATAAGCAAACAGCATGGCAGTCAGGACGATTCCGCGATCCGTCCAAGCCACAAAGCCGTCGCGAGTGAAATTCATGATCGCTCCTGAGACGACCCCAAAACCTATCGCCGCAGCACTTCCCAGAATGCAGCTTCTTCCCATCTGCTGCAGGTACTCCAAGGAAGGCAAGCGGAACGTCCAACGCCGTGCCAAGGACTGCTTGAGCTTCCAAGCATGGACGAAGTACATCACGCCTGATGCAAATCCCAAAGCGACAAGCATGGTTCCGACTAGCATCGCTAGCGAATGAACCATGCGCCAAAAGGAAACCGTCGTGTTGGCGCGGCCAATCGGACTCTCCGATGGAAAAACCACTGCTAAACTCACCAACACCAAGATCAATGGAAGCAGGAAGATCCCAATCTGCTTATCCGAACGACGCCAAAGCATCAGGCAATAGGCAAAGGCGATGGTCCAAGCAGCGACGATCGACCAATCAGCCCATGTCTTTAAATACCTGAGCCCCTGCTGCTGCCAAAATCCTTGGAGAACAACATCCGCCAAATAAAGCGTATGGGTCAACCACGCCAAGACAAACAGCACCAACGACAACCGCGTCAGCCAAGCCCGGAGAGAGTCGCGAGCTACTGCAAATCGAATCCCTTCGACCAATAGGACCAAAAGATAAGCGATCAAGAAGCAAGTCGCGTTTGGCATCTTCGAGCACCCCCGAGCAACTCCTCATCCATATCCTAAAAAAAATCCCAAAAAAAATCCCTGTGCTCAATTCGCACAGGGATAGCCAAGTTCGTTTGACTCGGATACCAAACCGTCGAGGACCTATCAATCAGTCCCAGTCTTCATCGTCGTCTTCATCCTCATCATCATCGTCCCAGTCGTCATCTTCATCGTCGAAGTCGTCGAAATCTTCATCCTCCTCTTCCTCTTCATCCTCGTCCTCGTCCCCTTCGACTTCCTCCCACTCCTCATCGTCAGCGTCTTCCTCGAACTCCTCTTCCTCTTCGTCCTCGTCCTCCTCGTAGTCCTCCTCCTCATCCTCGAACTCTTCGTCCTCGTAGTCCTCCTCTTCGTCTTCGTCCTCGAACTCATCCTCATCCTCGAAATCATCGTCATCGTCGGACATAACGATCTCGGTGGTCAATTCCGACCAGTCTGACTCGATCCAATCGACGCGAATCGATCGGGTTGCCTTAGGCGGATTCTTCAGGGTGAGTGTCCTGTTGTTGGTGATGGTCTTCTTCACGAGGGCACCTTACTTCTCTTGAGGGTCTTCTTTCGAGGATCTTCTTTCAACGGAATGAATCTGGAGGACACAACCGCGATTTCTTGGTCTCGGCCGATATTGTACTACCAGATTCGTTGGGGCAATCTAGCCATCTACCCAACGAACTTCAATATCCGGTCGCGAAAATTTCTACCAGAAAATAGTCGGCGGTGACTTTCAGGTCTCAGACGCTTCGTCGGTCGAAGTGTTCCTGATCCTAAACGCAATTTCCGACTCGGCCTGAAGAATTTTCTCAAAGCGTGGAAGTTGATCGATCGATTGCAACCCAAATACCCTCAAAAA
>JBJTAQ010000821.1:0-3033 GCA_046090945.1 Pirellula sp. | reverse complement strand
CACGAATGTTGTTGGCGAACGCATTTCGATGCGCGTAGCCATAAGTGTTCCGATGGAAATACTCAGGATATCCCCAGTGGCTCGCCTGCATACTGCGTTTCCATCGCTCGACTACGGAAGACTCGCACTCCCCCTTGCGACAGTCCATGATTCGGTACGGGTTGCCGTAGGTTGTTTGAAACGCTGGGTAGTCCGTCATTGCAGGCACGCAAGATGCCCCGTTTTGACATTCCCGACAGGTGCTAGGGTCATGGGTTTTGGAGCCTGCATTGTTGAACGCTGGATCGGTCGCAACGCGATCCGTTCCAGTTATCACGGGCGGTTGGAGTACTGGCTCTTGGGCGACGATCGATGCGTGGCCCAGGATAAGCATCGCGCAGGTGCTGACAGTACCGCTGCTAAGTAAACGAAAAGTGAATGATCGTGAAATGGGTCTTCGCAGCATGTGTTTACCGTGAGAATCCTACAGGGCCATGCAGACATTGTCGTTCGAGCTTCATCCGGTCCACGCAATTCCAGGGATCCTCCCAGGACTGCACCGTATTGAAGGATCGGCCTGTTTTTCCTTCAATGCGCCCAAGAAGGTAAAACTCCAGATCATTAGGTTCCTGGATGTCTTGCCCTGGGAGCATGAATTGCTCAGAGTTGGGTGAAGCGGCAACAAAGAAAGGGGTTACCAATACCAACAACTCTTTCTCGACACGTTGCTGCGTAGTATTGCTAAAGAACGGACCTAGATAGGGCAAGTCCCCTAGCCCTGGGATCCGCGTTGTCTGTGCATCAATCGCTACCTCGAGCAGACCCGCCAATGCGAGAGTTTCACCCTCACGCATCTCGACGGTCGTATTGACCTTCCGTGTATTGATCCCCGGCGTGGGAATCCCTCCAGGAACTAACGTTGTTCCAAGCGTTTCATCGATCGTACTGACCTCAGGTGCAACATTCAGTCGGATCGTGTCTTCGTCAAGGATGGTTGGTGTAAAGCGAAGTTGAACACCAAAGTCTTTGTATTGAATAGAGACTTGCCCACCTAACCCGCTGACAACAGGTACAGGGAATTGACCTCCAGCTAAAAAACTAGCCTCATGTCCGCTCATCGCGACGAGATTCGGTTCGGCAAGAATCGACAGGAGCGAGTTTCTTCTAAGAATCCTCAGCAGCACATCGAAATTCGCACTTGGGAAAATTCCAAATGCCGTCCCGTTGCCTCCGAGTACATTTCCTGTACCCGCTGAATTCAGTCCGCCATTGACAGACCCGTTGTCGGAGACTGAGCCCATGGTTCCTTTAGCCGTGACGATGTTTCCACTGATGTTGGTGCCGACGACGTTTCCATTGTCCGCTCCGAAAATCCAGTCTGCACCAACCTCTCTCATCCCTGTTCGATTCAACTCCGCCACTCGGACCTGAAGCATGATTTGCTGAGTACCAGGGACACGGAGTAAATTCACAACGCTCCCTTTAGGAAATTGGGAACTCGGCGATGCACCTCCTCCGACCTCGATTCCTGCAACCTCACGGGTTGGTCCGTTGGCTAAAGGGTTTTGGTCTGCAAGGGCCTGGTCCTCCAACAATTGCATGCGATCGGCTCCTTGACCGCTTGCTCCTGAGGATCCTCTCGCATCAACCGAACTTCGCGAGAGCCATGCCTCAGCAAGTCCCATAATCTGAGCGGCTATGGCTCCCGTTCGGACTTGACCCTCCAGGACGATGTTCTCTCTCAACTGCGAGATACGGATGTTTGCATCTGGAAATCGCTGGTTGATTTCTGCTCGTAAAAGCTCGAGATCGTATTTAACGAATACCTGGAGGGTTAAGGTTGACTCATCTCCGAAAAGAATAGTCAAATCGGTCAATCCAGCACGCTTGCCGGAAAGTCGCAGCATGCGAGGGTTGGGGAGTATCTCAAAGTCTGCAATGGTTGGATCACCCAAAGCGACGACACCCACGGACTTGCCCTCCGAAACAGGCTTCTTCAGTGTGAGTGTCCTGGCTTGTCCTACAAACAGTTCGAGCGTCGCATCTACCGTCGAAAGAGGTCCAACAAAATCCATGACCGTAGCCGAATCCGTCGGCTTCTCACCTGCCGGAATGCTGCCCAAGGGTTTCGGAGCTACCTCGGGGATACTTGGCGATGTTACCTCGAGTGGTCTTCCCAAATGAGGAGGGTAATTTGGATCAACCATGGGAGGTTGCCCAAGGCAAATCGCAATTCCCCAATGAAAAACAAAGAGGAAGGTAACCAATCCGCATACCAAATTCGGAGGGTATTTCGCCGATTTTCGAACAAGATTCCCAAACAGGACCGTTGGCATTCGATACAGACCTTAAACGACGTTCTTCGGGAAAAGGCGTTACAACCAATACACTCCAGTTCGGTTTCGTCGGTAGCGAGCCTAAGACTTTAAACCTTGTGCGACAAACCAGCCAAAAGGTGGTATTGCTAGCAAATTGATCAAGGATTAGACGAGCGTGTGGTATCGGATTGAGAACCCGGGAGACCCTTCTCCATTTTCCGATAAAGCGTCGCTCTGGATATCCCCATCAAATCCGCGGCGGCTGGGATGTTGCCTTGAGTGCGTCTGAGCGCTTCTTGAATCAGTCGAGCCTCCCAAACTTCGACGCTCAATGTGTCAAATTCAGTGCCTTGCTCAGTCGCATCGGTCGAGTTGGATTTGTGTTCCAAGTCCTTGGAGGCTTGATTTGCCGAGGCTTGAGGTTTGCTATCACTAGGGGCTGTATGTGCATCGCGTAAGGAAAGATCTCGCGGGAGGATCTCGTTGCCGTCGGCTAGAACCACAGCGCTGTCGATGACATTGCGAAGCTGTCGGACGTTACCAGGCCAACGATAATGGCGTAGCACCTCCATGGCGTCGCTGCTCATTCGTAGATTTTTTCTACCGTTCTGTTTTTTGAAATGGTTCAGGAAGAACTCCACCAGGAGGTCAATGTCCGCGCCCCTCTCACGCAGGGGAGGGATCTGAAGTTCAAAGACACTGATTCGATAATAGAGATCCTCCCTGAATCGCTTTT
>JBJTAQ010000820.1:0-1033 GCA_046090945.1 Pirellula sp. | reverse complement strand
CTTCCAGCGAGTCAGCCAAACATGTTATTGCAGATAGATCTTACAAGGGATGGAACACTTGTAGGGAATATAACGGTTGACGAGTATGTCGAACTTGGACGCCGAGATAAAACGGACATAGGCTCCACCGTACCGTTTACCACTCGCGCCGAAGGCTACCTGCGTTGGGTGATCGCCGACACCGGGGGAGCAAATAAGACGCCCAGGAAGGTATGTGGCATTGAGCCCATCGGCCGTGACCGTGTCAAAATTTCGAACATTCATGCCAGCAATAAAGAACTCGGAGTGTTGGAAGGTAATGCTTCAAAAACAAGAATATTGCCAAGTGAATCGATTGAAAGGGAACTGCCCGTTAGGCTTTTTTTGCCCGAGGGCATCGAAATCCAGGTACAGAGCATCACGCTGACGGAGGATAACCAAGAGGGTCCGGCAGCCAATCCGGTATTCGAGGATCAGGTGAAATCGATTTTAGGAAGTGCCAGTCTAGGGGCTAGCACAAGCGGTTCGAGTTTTTCGCACTCCAATTCCAATCTGAACAACCTCTCTGGTACCTCTCACACGGTGTTCTCTCAAGATCTGGATCCGACTGAGAATAGTAGATTGTTTCTGCAAGCTATGCGGAGCGTGATTCCAGCGTTGCAGGAACCAATTGATTCACCCAGTTTTTTTAAGGGGATCGCTGCAGCCCTCATTCGCGTGATGGATATGGACCGGGTCGAAATCGTAACTAGACGAGATGGCAAATGGGTTTACGAAGAACAAAACCAGCACATCAGATCCAAGAGTATTGAACCCGAACTGCCCTCGCGAAGTCTTCTCGACAAAGTCCTGGCGTCCGGAAAACTATCAACTTACCCCGATGATGGACAGGATGGGACCTCGGAAAGTTTGATGGAGATGCAGACAGCGATTGCCAGCCCACTTTTTGACCCTAGCGGCGATGAAAAGGAACTGCTTGGGGTTCTTTACGCTGACCGACGCTACAAGATGGGCTCTCGGAGATCGGCCTCGATCACAAACGATGAAAAAGAGT
>JBJTAQ010000819.1:0-2928 GCA_046090945.1 Pirellula sp. | reverse complement strand
GTCGACCAGTCTAGGGATTCACTGACTCCCACCAATACGCTTTTCCAAGAGATATCAGGTGGGGTCGATTGGCTGGAGATGGGAGGCAAGCGAATGAACTCTCGCGCCTATGTCTCCAAGTTCAACTTCAAGGGAACCGACCAAGAGAAGAAGGTCGGGGATCTTTCGGGAGGGGAGCGGAATAGGGTCCACTTGGCGAAACTGCTTCGTCGAGGCTGCAACGTCCTCTTGCTGGACGAACCGACCAATGATTTGGACGTCGACACCCTGCGAGCCCTCGAAGAGGCCATCTTGAACTTCGCCGGTTGCGTGGTGGTCATCACGCACGACCGATGGTTCCTGGACCGGATTGCGACTCACATTCTGGCGTTCGAAGGTGACGGTTATGTCCACTGGTGCGAAGGCAACTTCCAAACGTACGAAGATCAGCGCAAGGAGCGGTTGGGGATCAGCAGCGATGAACCCAGGCGGTTTCGCTACCGTAAGCTCACGAAATAGCGACCTTCGCCTCCAAAAAAGCCGAAAACAAATCGATCAGTTTGATATACTTTTAGCCTGATGGCCATGTCGCCGAAGGTTCCATTCCTCTTCCCAAGCAAGTCCTTATTCCAAGCAGGTAGGTACAGGTATTATGAATCCATTCGATATTCTCACGGAAATTCTCAACGCAGGCGCACAGCAGCAGCAACAGCAGCAACCGCAAGGAGGTCAGCGTCGAGGCGGGCCATCGGGTGTCGACATCCTAAAAGACATTTTAGGTGGCGGGCCTGCGAGTAACTCAGGCGGGTCGAGCTCCGGCGGGGTTCAATTCCCCGGCGTTTTGAAAGAAGGGCGAGGGAATTCCAAAACACCTTCGGCCTCCGAGCTGGAAGATATGCTCGGTGTTGGCAATCGGGCGCCTACGCAGGCTCCTCAGCAACGTCAACCCGCACCCTCAGGCAGTAGTGGCAGCCAAGGGGATATTTTCGGGCAGCAGCAACCCAAGCAGGCACCTCCGCAGTTGTCGCAGGCCGAGCAAGAACAGATGGTGGTCTTGATCCGCGCCATGATTTACGCCGGAAAGGCCGATGGCCGAATCGATGCCAAGGAGCAGCAAGCGATCCTTGAGCGAATCGGGAACACCAATGAGTCGACCATTCAGTTCCTGCGTCAAGAGTTCGCCAACGCGACGAGTGTTCGCGATTTCGCTTGGTCGGTTCCATTGGGAATGGAGGCCGCCGTGTATGCAGCGTCTCTCTCGACCATCGATGTGGATACCAAGGAAGAGATTGAATACCTCCGAGAGCTAGCCCATGGATTGCGACTGCAACCCAAGCTATGCAATCAGATCCATCAGCAATACGGTGTTAAACCGATTTTTTAGTTGCTAAGCCATGATTCGTTTATCCTAAGCCAATTCAAGCATCGTGACCCACCCAGCGGAAAACCCAGAGTCTCACCACCACAAGAATTTCATTGAGGTTGAAGTCGAAAAGGACTTCGCCAACAAAGAGTCCTTGCAGGGCAAGACGATCCAGACTCGTTTTCCGCCGGAGCCCAACGGCTATCTTCACATCGGGCATGCCAAGAGCATCTGCTTGAACTTTGGCCTCGCTCGGACTTATGGTGGCAAATGCAACCTAAGGTTCGACGATACGAATCCGAGCAAAGAGAGCCAGGAGTACGTCGATTCGATCCAGCGCGATGTGCGTTGGTTAGGGTTTCAGTGGGACCATCTCTTTTATGCCTCGGACTACTTCGAGCAACTCTACGAGTGGGCTTTGCAGTTGATTCGCGAGGGTCATGCCTATGTGTGCGACCTGAGCGCCGATCAGATGCGAGAGTACCGAGGGACACTGACCGAGCCTGGTAAAAACAGTCCTTTCCGAGACCGTTCGGTCGATGAGAATATGGATCTGTTTATCCGGATGAAGAACGGCGAGTTCGCCGAGGGGACTCGGACTTTGAGGGCCAAGATTGACATGGCTTCCCCGAACTTCAACCTGCGAGACCCGGTATTGTATCGAATCATGGTTGCGCACCACCATCGCACTGGAAACGATTGGTGCATCTATCCGATGTACGACTGGGCTCATGGGCAATCCGACTCCATCGAAGGCATCACGCACTCGATTTGCACGTTGGAGTTCGAGAACCATCGGCCGCTTTACGATTGGTTCTGCAAGACGCTCAGGATATTCCATCCTAGGCAAATCGAGTTCGCTCGACTGAACCTTTCGTATACGGTGATGAGCAAGCGTAAGCTGTTGCAACTGGTCACCGAGAAGCACGTCGATGGTTGGGATGACCCTCGGATGCCCACGATTAGCGGATACCGAAGACGAGGATATACACCCGAATCGATTCGCAATTTTTGCGAGACGATCGGCGTCGCACGCTTCAATGGTGTGATCGACGTCCTGGTGCTTGAAAACGCTGTTCGCGATCACCTGAACAAGACCGCTTCGAGGTACATGGCTATTTTGGATCCGGTGAAAGTGACCTTGATCAATTACCCAGACGATCAGGTGGAACAGCTCGAGGCTGTTAACAACCCCGAGGATCCCGCGGCAGGAAGTCGCAAGTTACCGTTCTCCAAGTCGCTCTTCATCGAGCGAGAGGATTTCATGGAGAATGCTCCCTCGAAGTTCTTCCGGCTCAAGCCCGGGGGCGAGGTTCGCCTGAGGTACGCCTATATCATCAAGTGCGAGGAGGTCGTCAAGGACGCTTCGGGCAAGGTGATCGAGCTTCGTTGCACTTACGATCCACAGACCAAGAGTGGTTCTGGTCCTGCAGCGGAGCGCAAGGTCAAGGGTACGATCCATTGGGTCAGTGCATCGACCGGTCATTGTGCCGAAGTCCGACTCTACGATCGACTGTTCTTATCGGAATCCCCTGAAGAGGCACCTGAGGGTAAGACGTTCCTAGACAACATCAATCCCAACAGCA
>JBJTAQ010000818.1:0-5787 GCA_046090945.1 Pirellula sp. | reverse complement strand
GGCTCCTTCGGTCGAAGAGATCGCGAAACGGGCTGGTCTGAGCATGGAAGATGCACAAGTGGTTATCAAGATGGCTCGGCAACCCTTATCGCTCGATCAACCTGTGGGTGATCAA
This sequence comes from Pirellula sp., assembly GCA_046090945.1. Taxonomy (GTDB): domain Bacteria; phylum Planctomycetota; class Planctomycetia; order Pirellulales; family Pirellulaceae; genus JBKCUI01. Next base: position 5,672 of record JBJTAQ010000818.1, on the reverse strand, counting down.
GACGACAGTTTCTTTGGCGAGTTCGTCGAGGATTACCGCGACAGCGATCCTCTGTTCGAAACGAATCAAACGACACTCAAACAGCAGATCCAAGACGCGATGCAAACGCTGAATTATCGCGAACGGGAAATCCTAAAACTGCGATACGGCCTTGCTGACGGGTATGCTTATACGCTCGAAGAGGTCGGCAAGATCTTTCAGGTCACCCGCGAGAGAGTGCGTCAAATCGAGAGCAAAGCCGTCAAGAAACTCCAGCATCCTCACCGAAGCAAGTCCCTAGTCAGCTTCGTCGATGGCGCTGAACTTCCCGAAGTCTTCGACCCGCTGCTAGGCGATAACTAACAGTTCCGCGTCGTAGGAATTACCTATGATGGGGCTGAGTCCAAGCCTGCTGCTTTTGCTCTTTCCAAACTGGATCTTCTGGTGCGATGCTCGCGGTGATCACGGCTCGAACGATCGTCTCTCCCTCCTTGAGTGAATACGAACTACTGAGTTCTTGTGTACTGTGAGCCGGCCAGCCGATGTCCTCGGGCTCGGCATCGAGTTTGGTGACCAAATACTCGGTCCAATAGGTGACACCCTCCTGAGGTTCGACATCCACCGAGAGAGTATTGGTCTGGGGATCCCATCGCACATCCTTGAGCGTCGTCCCGCTGGATGCATAAAAATCACCAGCCTTCATGGCGCGGATCAAGTGTTCGGGTGTCAGAAACTTGGAACGGACCATGACCCAACCACGGCCTGGTCTGCTCCCTTCTTTCCCAAAATACTCGTGGCTGTCATCGGTACCCACGCCATAGAGAACTTGGCCTCCGAGTTTGTTCACGCGCAGGTGATTGGCCAAATCCCATATCCTTTCGACTCCTGGATTCTTGGCGTTACCTAAATGGTTGACACCTGGATGACCGTTGTAGACTTCGAAGAATCGTTCCGACATCACCGCCGCGAGATCTTCGAATGTGATACCGTACTTAAAATTCGGATGATTCAAATGAGGCAGTATTTCGCGACCTTTCGATTTTTCAGCTTCGAGCACCGCTCGCAGATTGTTCTCCATCGCTTCGCGAACCGTCTTACCTCCGAGCGGCTTGATTACTTCGTCGAGGTTCGTTGCGTTCATGTGAACCGGATGGCCCTCGGCCGAATCGGTGATTTCCTCCGCCGGGATCAGGATGAAATGATTGTTGCGTTCGAGCAGATATCGGTATTCATCTAGCGGCTTGAGTCTCACTTGGTACTTTTCAGCGCCAGGCTCGCCGCGTGTTTCCACCCATGACTTGCCAAAACGCTCGATGTATTTCTCCATGCCCTTGCCGTGACTCCGCTCCTGAACCTTAGCAACATCCATCCACTTTTGTCCTTCTTGAAGCACATTGTGATCGGAGATCGCGAGGAAATGATAATCAAGTTGACGGTACCAATCGGAGATCATTTCCGGGAAATCGTTCCCATCGCTCCAAAGCGAATGGGTGTGCAAGTTCCCTTTCCACCACCGTGGCTGGGGATCTGGATCGAGGACCTCGGATTGGGAACTCGGCACCGCAGGAGTTTGGCTCCATGCATTGGTGGTCCAAATCCCTGCCAAAAGCACAAGAAGGCAGGCAGATAGTGGTAGATTGGTCATCAGGGTTCGGCACATGTTTTTTTTGGCAAGGGTTCGGGTGAATATCGTTCGAAGGTTTTCCAGGAACGTTCTTTCGTCAATAGACGAACCTCGACGAAGAAGCGATGCCTAAGACTTTATCACATATCTGCCGTCTTGTGGTTTTCGGGTCCTTCAGGAATTTTTGTGGCTGCGAATCGCTATCAGCCTATGCAACGCCCCTCTGTGCTCCTCCGTACCTCTGTGGTTAAAAAGTGTCGTACCCAGAAGTCAAGAATATGAAAAAGGAGTTCTTAGCCATTAAAATCCCTGAATGACCGGTTTTCGAAGCGTCACCGATTCGATCGCATCGGTCTGTCGTATTCCCGCGTTGTTAGGCCCTGACATCGCCTGTAGAATATTGCATCGGTTGTAACTCGACCAGCCAAAATCCTATTCCCACATCGGTTGCCAACCTCCGGCCTTCATCATGCGAATTGCTTGGGTTGTTTTTTCAGTCGCTCTGTCCCTGAGCATTGCGACCGCGCCGCATCGAGTGGCACTTGGCCAAGAACCCCTGCAAGATCAGATTCGTTCATGGGCGAGGGAACTTCAAGACGAGCGTTTTGCGGTGCGAGAGGCGGCTCAGTCGGAACTCGAACGGAATCTTGCACTTGCCCTGCCGGAACTGATCGAAATCGCGGAATCTTCACAAAACCAAAAGGCGAGCGGACTCTTGCAGTTTTTGGGCATGATCGCTCAGGACGCGCTGAGCGACCAAGGTAAATCGGCTTACGAGTGTCTGACTCGAATCTCCAATGAGCGGACCACGGAACGGGCGATCTTGGCCCAGAAAATCCTCCAAAGCATCGCAGTGCAGATGCGTGAAAAAGCCCTCGGTCGGCTCGAACGAGTCGGTGTTGTGTGCGCCGATCGAAACCTCTCGGTCTTGACCCAGCTTCGGGATGTAAAAAACGCACTAGTGATCGATCGGCAATTCAGTGGCACGCAGGATGATCTGGCGCTGTTGCCTTGGCTTTTTGATGTCCAATTCGTCAAACTCGAGGGCCCCTCGATAACCCCCTCGGTGCTCGAACAGGTTGTGAAGCTACCGCAACTGCGAAGTCTTCAGATCATTGAAACAAGCATCGAGAGCCAGGACCTACGCCCTTTGCTCGCCGCGCCTGATATGGATTTGATCGAGATCCTTTACTCGCCGGTTGATGACCAGTGCATCAAGATCTTGGAAAACGTCCCCATTTTTGGCGATTTGCAACTCTTTGGGACCGAGGTGAGCGCCTCGGGAGCCGAGCAGTTGATCGCCGCGATCGAAACTGCCAATGTGTTTGTAGGTCGCGGCGGATTCCTCGGGATCACCTGCGAGCCTAGCTCTCTTATCATCCAGGAGTCGATCCCCAAAGGGCCGGCTGAGAAGGCTGGGATTCGGATGGGGGACAAACTCAAAAAGATCAATGGAGTACCGATCTACAACTTTGAAGATCTGAGGAAACAACTGGCCAAGTCGGCGGCAGGCGAGAGCGTGCTAGTCGAGTTTGATCGCCCGATTTGGAAAAGTCCTGAGTTTGATCCTATACGAGGACCAAGGCAAAAAATCGATGGCTACGAAACCCTAAAAGTCGATGTGATTTTGGGCAAACGCACGTCGGACTTGAATCGCTAAGCATCGGTTATGCCCAAAAGCACTCAACCAGCACCGTTTGACCAAGATCAACTGCGAGCTATAGCCAAGAAGTCGACTGATTGGTTTGCCAAGCATCGGCGCGATTTGCCTTGGCGAAAAACCAGAGTCGCCTACCGCATATGGATCAGCGAGTCGATGCTGCAGCAAACCCAAGTTGCGACGGTGATTCCATACTATGAGCGATTCCTGAACCGGTTTCCAGATATCCATTCCCTAGCATCTGCACACCTCGACGAGGTTTATCAGCTTTGGGCTGGCTTGGGTTACTATCGACGTGCTCGGCAGTTGCATGCCGCAGCGGTGAAGGTCGTCGAGTCCGGCCAAGCTCCCTTTCCGACCGATCGCGATGCCATTGCGAACTTGCCTGGCATCGGCCGCTACACCGCCAACGCGATCGCTTCGTTCGCCTACGATCAGCGATTCGGAATCGTCGAAGCCAACACGCAGAGACTCTATGCCAGACTAACACTTTGCAAAGATCCACTCAGCCAGACGAGTTCCCAAAAGAAACTCTGGAGCTTTGCAGAGTCCATTGTCGCTGCTTGGCCCTTGGCAAGCGGCCAACTGAATCAAGCGCTCATGGAACTCGGTTCTCAAGTCTGCACACCAAAAAACCCCGCTTGTCATCAGTGTCCGCTTGCAGGCGACTGCCAAGCTCATCGATCGGGGCTGACCGATAAAATACCGGTGGCTAAGCCGAAGAAGATCATCACCGAGTTGCGAGAGATCGGACTGGTGGTTTACGATACCCAAGGTCGTATTCTATTACGACGGCGTCAGCCCTCGGAACGCTGGGCAGGACTGTGGGACTTTCCGAGGTATGATTGCACCCAGAGTCCAAGCGATGAGATATCCACGGCGTCTGCTGAAACTCAGTTCTTCGAACAGTATGGCACTCGATTGAAAATCCTCCACGAGTGCGTATCGGTTCGGCATAGCGTGACTCGCTACAGGATCCTACTTCGCTGTTTCGAAGCTCGCATCGGAGGCCGAGTTGCCACGAAAAACTCGAAGGGTAGGGCCACTAACGACCAGTTCGCTTGGTACGAACCGGAAGGCTTGGAGAACCTGGCGATGAGTGCCTCAGGCAGAAAGGTTGCGGATTGGTTGCTCAAGCATCGCCAGCGAGGAGCAAAAATCGAATCGAGCACCCATGGCGTAGAGTTTTTAACCACAGAGGTTCGGAGGGGCACAGAGGGGATTTGAATTCGAACGCTCGAGACGAATCACTCTGTGATCCTCTGTGCCTCTGTGGTTTAGAAAAAAGGTTTCTGAAAGATCCGAATTTACTTGACCGAAGGATTCTTGTTTCGGTATCGTTGATCGATGACGACCCATTCGAACTTACCGTTCTTGGCTGCTTTGCATTCGAAGATCGTTTTGGCGATATCGGAAATTCGAAAGTCCTTGCTTCGTTTTTCCATGTAGTAGACCTTCTCGGCCATTGCCAAGGTGTCTTCGAGTTCCTTGGGAATGAATTTAAGAACGGTTCTCTCTTTGATATTAACCCCGGCGGATTGCAAGAGTGCTTTGTCGTACTGCATCAGCGCGTTGTTGGTCACGTAGCTAAAAAAGAGACGCTTTTCCTGATCGCGAGTCGAAGATCGCGATTTTGGAGATTTCGCTAAAGTGGACGCGTAATCGATGGTGGGTATACCGCCGCCGATCGCTGCAAGCTCGATCCCAAAGGAGTCGAGCTGGCTGGCATAAGCCTTGCGATCCCGAGCGGTGAATTTCAGTTCCCAGCGTTCACCACGGTGCACCCCATCGACCCCTTCTCCTTCTGGGCCGGGTGGACGAGAGTCTCCCTGACCGCTGCGATCGCCGGAGATCGCGTCGTTGGCGATGATTGTATCCATCGAAGCGATCGCAGCGATGGCGTCATTAACCATTTGTATTGTTTGCTCGAGGGCAGGTTCGCTGAGCTGTTCGACCTCGTCGGCTGCAGGTGGATCAAAATCTCGCTCAAATCCTGCCGCGTTATCACCACGCCCAGCGAGTTTCTCGGCTTCGAGCTCGACGGCCATCGGACGTTTCCAATTCATCGAGAGCAGGAACAGCAAGAAAAGCATTCCTACGGCAAGTGCGAGCATGACCGCGACACTCACCAACAGACTCGATACCTGCTCGACCTTGTTGGTCCGCATCGAGGTCTCGTCGACGTCCAAAATTCCACCGACGGGAGTCTTGGACTGTGTTGGATTGACTGTGCTCCTGATTGCCTGCTGTAATTGTTTGGATTGCTCCGAAAACGACTCAAACTATTCCACAAAGATGTAATCGGGGCGCAGTTCCAGGAACCAAGTCTTCCACTCCCGTTGGGCTTTGATCCGATCCTGCTCGGTGATCCCGCCTTCCTTGGGCAAATGGTACTTGTCAAGTTTTCGG
>JBJTAQ010000817.1:0-1270 GCA_046090945.1 Pirellula sp. | reverse complement strand
TCGACTCCCGCATGTGATCCATGACCCGTCCCGGAGTTCCTACCACAACATGCGCCCCACGCTTGAGGGCATTGATCTGATTCACATAAGGAGCCCCGCCATAGATCGGCGCGACACGTAAACCGCGAAGGTGTTGGCCGTATTTCAAAAACGACTCGGAGACTTGGTTGGCCAACTCTCGGGTCGGTGTCAACACCTTCGCGGTTTACGTGTCGCGCCGATCTATGGCGGGGCTCCTTATGTGAATCAGATCAATGCCCTCAAGCGTGGGGCGCATGTTGTGGTAGGAACTCCGGGACGGGTCATGGATCACATGCGGGAGTCGAGACTCAGGATCGAGTCGCTCAAGACGCTGGTCTTGGACGAAGCTGACGAGATGCTTCGGATGGGCTTTGTCGAGGACGTGCAGTGGATTCTAGATCAATGCCCATCGGACAAGCAGATTGCGCTGTTTTCGGCAACCATGCCCGAACCGATACGCCAGATTGCCAACAAGCACCTGAAAACTCCAAAGGTGGTGAAGATCTCCTCGCGTCAGCAGACCGCTGACAACATCGAGCAGCGTTTCCTGGTCGTTGAGCCAAGCATGAAACTTGAAGCTCTGACTCGGATCATCGAAGCGGAAGAATTCGACGGTAGGATTATTTTTGTGAAGACGAAAATGGCTACGGTCGAGGTCGCCGATTACCTTCGCGAGCACGGCTACGCTGCGGCGGCACTCAATGGGGATATTGCTCAGAACCAACGCGAACGAACGGTTGAGCAGCTCAAAGAGGGTATCTTCAATATTTTGGTGGCGACCGATGTGGCCGCTCGAGGATTGGACGTGCAACGTATCACGCATGTCATCAACTACGACCTACCGATGGACTCGGAAGCTTATGTGCATCGTATCGGCCGAACTGGCCGCGCCGGTCGCAAGGGGCATGCGATCGTATTTGTCGCTCCCAAGCAGCGTGGATTTTTAAGGGAGATCGACCGGGCAGCTGGTGATTCGATTGAACCGATGTCACTGCCGACGGCCAAAGAGATCAACTCGGCTCGGGTGGAAAAATTCAAGCAGCGGCTTGTTCAGGCTGCAGCCGGAGAGTCGAATCCAGAGCTATTTGCCACTTTGGAAAAACTTATCGCACAAACGCTTGCCGATCAGCAACTCGATCCGCTGCGTATCATCGCCGGTATGGCTGTCATGATGCATGGCGATCGCCCTTTCTTTATCCATGAACTCCCCGAACGACTCTTGCATCGCAAACCTCGCAACGATCGCCCG
>JBJTAQ010000816.1:0-4154 GCA_046090945.1 Pirellula sp. | reverse complement strand
TTCGGACTACACAGGTCGTGAACCAAGCTACAAGGACAATGGCGATGAGACGATATCCGACGCGGTCACTGGACTTGTGTGGCAAAAATCCGACGGCGGCGAAATGACATGGGAGCAAGCTCAAGTCTACGCCAAGGAGTTGCGACTCGGTGGGTACTCAGACTGGAGATTGCCCAACAGCATCGAGCTGTTTTCCATTATGGATCACGGAAAGCACGGTCCGGCAATGAACACCGATTACTTTACACGCTCCGAGGCCCGCTATTGGTGGACCAATTCAACCCGCGCAGATGACAAGTCCAAAGTCTGGGTGGTCAACACCGGTGGTGGTATCGGCGCTCATGCCAAAAGCGAAACAATCAGTGCTGGCGGAGATCGACCCATGCATGTTCGATGCGTCCGAGGTGAGTCTCCTTTCTCATCAGGGCCCAATTTGCAAGACAACCAAGATGGAACGGTGAGCGATCTTAGAACGGGTCTAGTCTGGCAAAAAGTATCCTCTCCGGAAGGCATGGATTGGGAGTCCGCTCTGCAGCACTGCTCGAATCTTAAATCGACCGGTAAAGGAGATTGGCGGCTGCCGAACATCAAAGAATTGCGATCTCTTAGCGATGATCTCCGGACGTCGCCTTCCGTCGACCCGTCATTTTTTGATGGCGTGCAAGCCAAGCCTTACTGGTCAAGCACCACACAATCGAATCGTCCGGAACGTGCTTGGTATGTCGACTTTGCAACCGGGCTTGTCACCTATGCAGACAAGACCCAGCAGTATCGTGTCTTAGCCGTTCGCGATGGTATTTCTGTCGAAGGTCCCCGGGAAAAGCCGGCGGTGGAATACAAGCCACAAGCATCCAGCAATTCTCAGCGGCAGGGCAAGGGGCGGGAAAACCGCAAGCCTCAGGGGCAAGCGCCACCGCGTAGAGATAAAGACTCCGAAGGCTGATCGGTAATAGGTTGACGGATAAACTGACGTTTGGATTCTATCTTGCAGCCATTTCCGAGAGTGGCATGTGGCGATAGTAAGCTTCCAGGCACAAGATCGACAGGACGGTCGCATACAACCGACCGCCGGCACCCCCGTGGGGATCCCCTTCAGCAGGCCAACTACCTCGCTCCTTGCCCGTTTTGACTTGCAACTCAGGCAACGCCTCCTTCATCACATCGTTCCACTTACGCCAACTGGCTCCACCCGCATGGTGCAGTGCATTGGTTGCATAATACCAGTAGTAGTAATCCCTGCCTTGGACGCCGGTTGCGATCGGTTGCTGCACGATTTTTGCGGCTCCTTGTAGGATCCGGGAATCGTCGGTCTTCCAGCCCAAGTACATTCGGCACAGCATCCCCTCGGCAGTCATCGAGATTTTGGCCTGCGAGGGCGCCTGGTACGCGTACTGGTCGCCATCGGCGCTGGGTCCTCGCACCCCGTCCTTGCGCTGCACGGTATCGAGGAACTGATGGATTCGTTCGAGTCGGTCGCTCGGAACATCCAATCCCGCCATCCTAGCAGAGATCAAAGCCATCACATACCAACCGGTGACGCTGGTGTCTCCAGTCTGACGGGGTTCGTAACGCCATCCACCGCCGTCGTCTTGAGCCCTCAGTGCCCAACCGACTGCTCGCTCGGCAGGCTCTTTCAATTTCTGATCTCCGGTCATTCCAAAAAGCTCGCACAACGCGATGGTCGCCTGAGCTTGAGCATAGGTCTTTTGGATTCCCGTGGTCTTGGCTGCAAAAAAACCGTTTTCGTCCTGCAGTCTTGTCAGATAGTTCAATCCTCGAAGAACGTTCGGTTGGTACGCTCCTGCTTGGTGGGTGTTGCCGGCCCCCATGAAGGCCATCAGCGCCATGGCGGTTGCTGCCGGACGATTCTCTGATGTGCCCCCTTCGCTAAACGGGGTTACCAAACTCCAAGAGCCGTCGGAAAGCTGATTGCGAGCGAGCCATTCGAGGCCATTCGCGACGGCTTGTTCGGTCTGCTCGGTCCCGCCATAGGCTTTGAGCAAGGCGCCTTTCATGGTCCCGGAGCGCCCTGTTAGCCCTTTTTTGATTGAGAAATCCGGCGCTGCCAACTCGATCCCGACCTCGGTCAGATCGGGGGTTATGTTCGAAAGGTCCGATGCAGTGACTGCAAGATCCTCGGTGGCCTCGCCCTCGTTTTCGCCCTGCATCATATCGGATTCAGCGATATTGAATGAGCTGAGCGCGTCACCCTCGGAACCAGCTTCGCTATTCCCAAGAAACAACACCAACGACCTAGCTACCTCGTTGCGTAGTGGGATCAAGGCCAAGAGCAGGATGATGGCCAGATGCACCATCGTGCTTACCAACCAACTCGGCGCCTCCTTGACCGATTTCGATACCCAGCGATCCCAACCCTCTTGCGTTGGTTCCTCCGATGAATCGTCTGCCGTTGGCTCGTTGTTCATGGGCCTGTTACTGCCCAAGTGATTTTCTTTCTGATACTGCGGCTTGGAAGCAGAGGTTTTTCCGATCGTCAGTTCATTGATCGCAGCCGACGTAGCTGTCTTGGTCAGCGAACCGGTCCGAGCAGAGCCCGAGCCAGCAGGTGGTGCAGGGGGCGGAGCTGGTGGTAGGGGTGGAGGTGCAGGGGCCCGTGGTGGGGGACTCGGACCTGATTCCCGGTGGGAATCGGTGGGATGATTCGAAGGATTCTGTTCGTCGTTACCTGACAATTTCGTCGAATTCCATCCAGGCCAAGTTGCGGTTGTTTCGGATGACGGGATTATACACGTTTGGTGTCCCTAAAAGCTCTACCGAAAACAAAAACACCCCTCGGGTCAGCCCAGAAATGACTCGGAACTGACCCGAAGGGTGCTGAGTATCTAAGTCGACCATCCGGGTCGACGGGGAACGACAGTTACGAATCTCTATCCTTGAGGCTACGGAGATCCGAAGGCTGAACTTGGTTCGCCTTGCGATTCTCCCGCTGGATCGCTTCGTAAACTTCTTGTCGATGGACAGGAACGTCGTTGGGGGCTTCGATACCAAGCCGCACTTTATCCCCACGAATGTCCACGATCGTGACTACAACGTCGTCTCCGATCATGATGCTTTCGTCTCGGTGTCTCGAGAGCACAAGCATTGGAGGCTCCTTTTCATTCTGGGTTGCATCCACTGCAACAGGCTTGGGGCAAAAGAACTAATTTTCCAACTGAGAACTGACTCAGATCGGAACAGGCGAAGGTATCGGCCTTTGACCTGCGTCGAATTATGCTTTACGAATTACTTCCGTGCAAATGATGTCTATCTACTTTGGCGAGCCTAGCTACTTTAGCGCCAAGTGCTTCTTTGCCGATTGTCCGGTTGCGTTCGGATTGAAGCGAATGTAGGAACCAAGACCGCTCAAGCATAACCAGTTCGCTATTCCTCAAGGTTTAACACAGGTTTCGTCGATCCCTTGCGAGCTTTCCCTCATCCTAATGTGCAGCCCAAGAAGTCCATCTCGTGAAACGCCGCATTCCCTCGTTCCGCCCTCTATCGGCCCCGAAGTCTTCTGCGCGATCCGATGCCGAGCAAGCCACGCGATCAAGCGATGGCGATAGTGGCCAAGACGAAATCGCCGCGTGTTTGGACTCGTTCTCAAAGGCTACGAACTGGGGAGTCGAACTCGACGCGGATCACAAGCATCGGCTCATCGACAACGTCGTGACGCTTACGGATGCGACGCTCGAAGCGGATCCTCTTTGCGAGGCGATCCCTTCGGTACCGATGGATCGAGCTGAAGTCTTGCTGCGCGCCATCGAGAAACTGATCGGGCGAATCGATCGAACGGAGTCGGCTTTACGGGACCGCGAGGCGGAGTTGACGAGCATTGCGGCGGTCTCAAATCATGCAACACCGTCTCGGGAGTTAGCCGCGCGACTCGAAGGGATCCTCGAGAGCACCACACGTTCCGTTGGCGGCGTTGCAGCGGCTTTGTACTTGCTCGATGAAGACACGACCGAGCTGAAGCTCCGTGCCTGCTGGGGGTTGCCCAAGTCTCGGTTTATCCAGACGGCTCGCGATCTGCGAAGCAGCCTTGCGGACCTCGAAGCCCTCACCGGAAACGCTGTGTTGTTGACCGACATCCAAGCGGCTCCGGAGTGGCATTCTCCGGAGCCATACCGATCGGCCCTGGTCGTTCCGATCGGAAC
>JBJTAQ010000815.1:0-6589 GCA_046090945.1 Pirellula sp. | reverse complement strand
CCCCGGTCGAATTTCATCCCCCACCGCATGGGCGCGTTCACTACCTTTCCGGGACTATGGCCGGGCAGGTGCTCTCCATCGGGCCGCGCAGCGTGTGATTGGCCTTCACTCCCGTCGACAATCGCCAAAACCGACAAAACCAGGTCAATGAGTCTGGCAAGATCTTTCCAACCAAGAAGTTTACGATCAAGTCCGGTAAGGTCTCCTATTTGGTCCGCGGATCATTCCGAGCCTTTGCCAGTGTCGATTCGCACCGCTTGATCGCAGGTCCCTTGCACGGTGAAACCATCTTCGAAAACGGAGGCCCAGATAACGAGTACCGATGGGTAACCCAAGGATTGGATCGCTACAAAGGCAAGACGATCCATTTGGAACTCTCGCCCCTGCAGGACAAGCCGTTTGCGGTTGTGCAGATCATCGAAGGTCCGGCACCGGCTCTTGCACCGATGCCGCCCTTGGATCAGAACGCCTCGATCGAACTTTGGAGTCGCTCGCAAGAGCTCACGCTCGCCGCGCAAAAGGAGCCGGTTCGCGAATTCAGTCCCGTTGAACTAGCCCAGATCGCAGCTTGGAAACAGGGTTTGATCGATTATTCCCAAGTCTTTTTTCCAACCCAGGAAGACCCGATCTCTGATGCAATCCGAGGGCTTGCACAGTCGGCGACCGAATCCCATCGGCTAGACAGCGAACTTTCGCCTAAGTTGAAATGGCATTCCCATTTGGCGTTGGCCATGCGCGATGGTGATGGAATCAACGACAGCCTTCTGATCCGAGGCAATCATCTCAAGCCGGGTGCACAGGTGCCGCGTCGCAACCTAACAGCCCTGGGTGGCAAGCAGCATGAGTACCGAGGTCGCGGCAGCGGTCGGCTAGAACTTGCTCAGCAGTTGGTTCAGCCAGAGAATCCATTGGTAGCCCGAGTCATCGTCAATCGACTCTGGCATCATCTTCTTGGGCGTGGCATTGTGCCGACCACCGACGACTTTGGAGTGCTCGGAACAAGACCTACACACCCGGAGCTTCTCGATGAATTAGCGGAGGAACTCCTTCGAAACGGGTGGTCGCTCAAGTCTTTGATTCGAATGATCTGTCTTTCGAGTGTCTATCGCCAGGACTCCAAAGAGAGTCAGCAAGCCCATGACAAGGATCCTGATAATCGTTGGTTGTCGCATGCCAGGGTCAGGCGGCTGGAGTCCGAGTCGATACGAGATACGTTGCTTGCGATCAGCGGCCAGTTGGATCTTCGTGAGATGAATCCAGATGTCCCGAGCATCCCTGTTCACTTGACCGAGTTCCTCGAAGGCCGCGGGCGTCCTGGTCGCAATGGGCCACTGGACGGTGCCGGCAAGCGGAGCTTGTACCTTGAGATCCGACGGAACTTCCTCAATCCGCTGATGCTCACATTCGATACTCCCAATCCGTTTAGCAGCATGGGTCGTCGCAACGTGTCGAACGTGCCGGCTCAGTCGCTGATCTTGCTAAACGATCCACTGGTGCATCAGCTTGCGGATCGCTGGGCAGATCGGATTTTGATCGAGCATAGCGATGATATCCAGCGGATCCGGACTATGTGGTTAACGGCCTTTAGCCGGGAGCCGACCAGTCTTGAGCTCGAGCTCATGGGCCGTTTCGTTCATTCCCAGGATTTCGCCAATCCTAAGGATGCTTATCGTTCACTTGCACACATGCTGATGAATAGCAAGGAAGCGATCTATCGTTTTTGAGCACTGGGTTCAAGCTCGCGAACCAGCTCAGCCAGCTTTTCCGCGATAGATGCGCAAGGCTGGGTTTTGCAGCATCGGGGCCTGTTGCATCGGGGCCTGCATGGCGATGGTTTTACAAGGTGATTCGTTGGCAAATTCGCGTAGCAGTTCGGTAGCGACATCCAGATCGCATCGACTCTCTTTGGTTTGATCGTTGGTCCATCGGTCTGCGCCCCAGCCGGCCAAAAGGATTGCTTCTCCGGGCCTGCTGCTGCGGATCGCAAGTTCGATTGCAGCGCGTCGATTCGGCACGACCTGAACTGCTGCTGGATACTCGCAACCGTCTAGGACTTGCCAGACTGCCTTTTGGCCAAAGCGGATCGAGCGTCGGCTCTGGGTCAGAATCACGTACGAGGCGGAGCGTTCAAGCACGCGACCGTAGGCGGCAAGTTGCTCGGGTGTAGCCGCATCGGGGACTTCGGCAACACAAGTCACCGGTGTTCCGTTTCGGGAGATGGAATGGAGTGCAACGGCCAGTCGATCGGGTTGGTCCGCCCCGTCGACGATCACTTGAACATCATGATCGACCGGTACACGTTGCATGCGACCGGGGATGCGTTGCAAGCGTTCGACACCGCATACAGTTTCGTAGAGTTCCAGTCCGAGCGAATAGCCAACGGCAACCGCGCAGAGCATGTGCCGGGCGTTGTGGTCGCCCAGAATCGTGCTTGTCAGGGGAGCGACACTGTTGCCTACCGAGAGGATCATCGATTGTTCGCCGGGGAGCGAAGGGAGTCGACGGGCTTGGACATCCGCATCGGCGTCCAGTCCATAGCGGATCGCCGTCGGGCAACTGCGATTGGCCCAGCGGTTCAAGCGAGCGTCGTCTGCATTGCAGACAACGACCCCGTGTTCTTTCAGTTGGCCTAGCAGACGCCCCATGGCATTCTCAATCCCGCGGGCTTGCAGTGAGTCACAGCGTTGGGTGCGCCGCAGGCTGGTAAAAACTAGCACATCGAACTGGATTCCAGCGGTTGCATGCGACTGGAGCATCTCGTCGGAGAGTTCCAAGATTGCCGCTGGGGCTTTGTCGCATACACATTGCTTGAGCCACTGGGTCAGGGTCAGTGCATCAGCGGAGGCTTCGGCGACCAGTCCGGTTTGCTGACCGGTCGCAGCGCCTAGGGAGGTATGATATGCCACCGATTTTCCGATTTTCTTGAGCATCGAAGCGATCAGAAGGCTCGCGGTGGTTTTCCCGTGGGTTCCCACGACGCCGATGGTGAGGGTTTTATGACAAGGCTCACCGGCGATTTGCATAGCGAGTTTGCCCAGAGCGTCTTGGACGCAAGGGACGATGCACTGAGGGACACAGGTCGGCAGGTATTGTTCGGTCAGAATTCCAACCGCTCCGTGAGCTTGGGCCTGGAGAACTTCTTGTTCCGGAGAAGCCCACGGATTCATCCCGGCAGCAAAGACCCAGTTCTCAAGGTGGGAGTCAGGGTGTTGGTCGCAAGCCGTGCAACGGATATCGTCGGATCCGATGAACTTCGCGTTAGGAAAGAGGGACTTTAGCGAGATCGAAGAAGGATAGCGGTCCACTTGTCGAGGCCTCCGTGCCAGTGCGAATCGAATAGGATGAGTGATCAAGCATGTGTGGTGCGTAGCTTGGCAGCCGATCCATGGCTATCAAGTCCAGCACCCTATCAACTTGTCCCATCTCGGGGCTTGTCGTCAAGTCGGATGTTTGGGGATATCGATGCTTAATTCAAAAACATTGCAAATAGTCGTTTGCTAGCAATTTGCGATAGTAATACTGAAGCGATTGGGCGATTCGTACGAGAGTGATAAGACAGTGACCTGAGAAAGCCAATCGTCAGTATTTACGTTGCATGCTGAGTTACCAACGGACCTGTTTGATCTCTTCGACTGTTTTTGTTTGGCTCGATTCGACGAGCATCTCCTGACGAACGATTCGCCCGGGGACTTCGTCGCTCCGCCAAAGTTTGACAGTCATCGGACCGCTTTCGTTATGTTCGGTCCACTCGAAGATTTCGGTCTGAATCGTCTTGCCCTCGACAACCTGCGTATCGTCGCCGACTTTTATCGCCTTGTTGCTGGGCAATTTAAAGAAATCCTCGGTCAGTCCGTTAGGGAGTTTAAAGCGAGAAGGGAAACGAGTCGTCTCTGGTGGATTCTCTTGCAGAGTCTCCCCCTCACGCTGGACATTGACTTGAGAGACAACGTCCACATAGGCCTCTGTTTTCTCTGCCAAGGAGAGAACGGATGTAACCTCAACCTTACCCATTTTATTCGATACAATTCGGTGTCGAACGACCTGGTCCCCGACGGCAAACCGACTCCAGTTGGCATATTCCGGATGGACCACATCCGCAACGGCTTCATCCGACGCGTCCGAGGCCTGGTTTACACTGCTTGGCAGAATCGGTTTATTGGATGCACCACAACCTGCGGTCAATAAACAGATCGCTACAGCAAGACACGTAAGACAGCCTTGGGAGTATTGATGTCGGATGAAGCTGTGTCGACTTCGGATCATTTTGCACTAATTCCTAACGCTTCCTTGGCTTTCTTCTTGCTCGATCGCCCGATCTTCCTTCTTGATTTTCTCAAGCTGCTCGGCTGTCAACTCTCCCTTGGGTAGAACTGGACCAGTGGAACTCGTGCAACCGGCCAAGCCTAGGCCGATTCCTAGAGCCACAGCGATGCAGGCAGCTCTAGACCATCTACTTAAAAGCATTGTATAGTTCATAAAAAAATCTCTTTCCATCGATTGCGAATCGTGACCTTACTCGTCAGACCGGATCACTTGCCCATCATCGATGATGCATTGATACATCCAAACCAAGGGGTCTACGTTGAAGGACGCAAAGCGAACGGAGCCGTCGGCAAACGTGGCATTCAAACCGCCGGCATGGCTAGAGCCGAAATAGCGTCGCCAAACATTGCTTCCACCGGTAGGGTTCGAAGGAGAGCCGGTGATGATCAACGACTTGTCAAAGTCTGATCGAGGAGGGAAGTGCCAGCGCAGGACGCATTCGTCCCAACCGGCGTTGTTCCATCGCTCGTTGTCACCACCATCAACTCCCCACCGGGCTGGTGGCAAGCATTTTTCAGCGGCCATGATCGAGTTTGATGTGCCGTCGGTAATGTCTTGCAATCTTCGTTTTGCTCCTTGTGCAGACCACACCATAACGCCCCTTCGTGTCGGCATATTCCCAAAGTTCTCCGGAGTTCGCTCGTTGCGGCGAGGCTCCAAACCTAGTGGGGCTGCCGGGATATCTCCCCAGTTTTCGTGCTGTTCACCTTGGTAGAATCCCGCGTTGCCGGCATAGTCACAACGGGAGAAAAGACCTGAACCGTAGACGGCTCCTGTGCGTCGGGAGGGGCAATAGTAGATGGGTATAATCGCTCGAGCCACATCATCTTCGCCGTTGTAATTGGCAGGGCGACCTGAGTGGATCGGGGGTAGGCTAAAGTTCGCTAGATTGTATACGGTCTGAGCCTCGATGAACGGTAGAATCTTGAACCACTGACTCCACCCCTTGGGGTGTGCTGCGTTGCAGCAGGTCGTCCCGCTCTCGTAGGCTCCGATAGGTTCGTTATAAACCATCCCGGGCAGACTTGGGTCCCCATCGTAGGGGCCTTGGGGAAGGAACTTATATGCGGATTCATGGTTCATAAAGGCGAGTCCGATCTGACGGACGTTGCTCGAACAAGACATCCGTCTTGCTGCTTCCCTCGCGGCTTGGACCGCTGGTAGCAGCAACCCAACGAGAATCCCAATGATCGCAATGACCACCAATAACTCGACAAGCGTGAACGCTCGACGATTTCCAATCCTTGTAGTCCCGACATCATTCCCGAAATGCACTCGCATACTACTTGCTCCTGAGGAAAAAGATGACTCTGCATTCCTGCACGCACTTCGACATTCCGAGCGTGCCACATGCCGAATTTCTAACGATGTCGAACAGGATGGCTATAGACTAGAACGCCTCTTCACCGGAGATTCACCAAGGCTAAATCATTCCTGAAAAAACAGGGGTGAAATATGAAGCTTCGGTTACAAGCCGATGAAGGGAGTTAGAATGGAACTCGTCGACCGATTCGAAAAACTTGCACCCTACTTGCACCTCAATCATCCAATAAACCTATGCTCCGCCATCGCGTTTCTATTCAAGTGCCCTTCTTGCTCCTGCTGCTTGTCACGTCCTGTAAAACGGTTTTGTTCGCTCAAGAGGCGATTCCATTCCCCCCGGTCGATACTGCCTCAGTTCGCAAGATCCATGCAAACTTAATCAGCGAACCATTGATGATCGACGGAAAACTTTCCGAAACAGCTTGGTCCAAGACCCAGCGTTCAGAGTCCTTCGTCGATCTGATCACTGGCAAACCAACCTATCTGAAAACCTATGTCTCGGTCCTATGGGATGAAAAATGCTTGTACCTGGGCTACCAAATCCAGGAGCCTGATGTGAAGGCGAAATTCACCAAAGAAGACGATCCCATTTATCAAGACAACGATGTTGAGTTTTTTATCGCTGGCCAAGATGGTTACTACGAATTCGAGATCAATGCCCACGGAACTATCTATGATGGCCTGTTCGTATGGCAGTCCGCTTACGAAAAATCCGGAATCGCTCGTTGGCCCGAGTTTGATCGAAGCCAACCCAATGTGCAGTCTCAAGTCTTCAACGGAGTGGGCTTCACGAAGCATCCACGTGGGCTGAGGTGGGCTTTCCTCGAATGGGATCTCAAGTCGGTCCGCTCGGCCGTGCACATTGATGGTACACTCAATGATTCCTCGGACAAGGACCGAGGCTGGAGCGTCGAGGTGGCGGTACCATGGAAAGATCTTGCAA
>JBJTAQ010000814.1:0-10801 GCA_046090945.1 Pirellula sp. | reverse complement strand
GAGCGGGAGTGATCTAGCCTGTTTGGCGTGTCGCTAAAGGGGCCAGTTGCTCGTCGGCAGCTTGGAGCAACATCTCGACGCGTTCATCGAGGCTCGATAGGGGGGGATGAAGAATCGGAGATTCGCCTTGCGATTTGACTTCCGCGGGAAGTTTCCACAAAACGCCACAGCCATAGCACTTGACGGTTGGCCCTTGCTGCAGCGGTTCTTGCTCTGAAGCGTCGCAACGAGGGCGAAGAGCAACGAACATGGCTCGTGAACAGTTCGGACAAGCCCCTGCGAAGCGTATCGATTGCCCCATGAATCAGGTCCTTTGGTTTTTCGCGTGTGGGCGTTAGGAGGGCTGTTGGCACAACCCCTACATCTGTCATCTTCGTGAAAACGATCGCCTTTGTCAAGCTTTAAAGCGGTTTTAAGTCACGTTAATTTTTAATTCTTTTTTCCCGGAGGTTGACCAGAGGTGTCACACCGGCAAGCGATGCTTAGGAATCCATTGGAAATTCGTGGACGCCCCTTGTGTCGAATGCTAGCATTCGAGGTTGGGGGTTGGCAAGGCTGGGGAAGCCCAGAAACAGGACCCGCACGACCTATAAGACACACAGGTTTTCTGATGATCGAAACCGATTTGCTCCGTCGAAAAGGGATGCTCGTCCGGGAGTTGGCTCAAGAGATCCGAACCCTTCAAACGGCGCATCGCCCGCAGGGGCTTTTATTCTCCAGTGGATCGCAACGGATGGACCATTGCCTTCCTTCGGGTGGATACGCCGCCGGAAGCCTTATGGAACTGACCTGCAAGAACAAGTTACGGACCTCTGGTTGGGGGGGGCTGAGTCTTGCTCTGAGAATCGCGAAGCCTTGGCTCGACGATGGCAGATACTTGGTAATCGTCGATTCCCACCGTCGGTTATGCGCTCCAAGTTTAGTCGCGATGCGGATTCCGCTCGAGCGAGTGATTGTGATCCGAACTGAAAACGTTTCGGATTGGGTATGGGGGCTGGATCAAGCGTTGCGTAGTCGGGCCGTCGGTGCCCTGATCTCGCCGGTAGCGGAGTTGGACGACCGTTCCGCTCGGCGTTTGCAATTAGCGGTCGAGCAGGGTGGGGGGTTGGGTATACTTCTCAGAGACCAAGCTTTGGCGAAGCGCGATCCGAGCTGGGCCGAAGTCCAGTGGCTGGTTCAATCCCTGTCGATTCCTTCGGCGATGATGGAACGATGGTTTGACTTGGAATTGCTCCGAGCTCCTGGCCTGCAAACCACTAGGCGAGTTCGTTTAGGAATCGACGCTCAAGGAGAGTGGATCGAATGCGATGAACGGAAATCCCCGCAGAGTTCTCAACATCTGGCTTCCCAATTGGCCTTGGCAACGCCTAGCCGCCCAGACGTGGCGGCAGGTTGAGCCCCAATCCACTGAGCCTACGCGCGCAACGGTATTGCTCTATCAAGACCCACGAAGAGGGCGACTGGTCTCGGCAGCAAATGCGACTGCCCGATCTCTGGGCGTCTTGCCTGGCATGACAGCGACCCAAGCTAGGTCGCTTGCCGGTAGCATTCCCAAGGTGGATTGGGATTGGATCGAGCATGATTCTCAAGAAGACATCGAAGAGATCTACTGGCTTGCCGAAGAGCTCATGCAGTTCAGTCCGATGGTCGGTGTCGAGTCACTCGATAAATACGTTTGGGCTGGCCGTTCGGCAAACCTACCACAATCGATCTTCATGGATATCACCGGGCTCGAGAGTTGGTATGGCGGTGAATCGGCGTTGGCAACGGAGCTTCAAAAATGGCTGACGCATCAGGGACGCTTTGGGTGCATCGGGATTGCCGATAGTGTCGGACAAGCTTGGGCGGTCTCCAATTATTCGTTTCGCAAACAGGTCAGCGACTGGATGCTGAAAATCGAACGCCATGAATCCACGCTCGCTGATACTCTCCGTGAAAACTCTCGAACCTGCATCGTCGAGCACCGAGCAACTCCCAGTGTGTTTGGAGAATTGCCTATCGAATCTCTTCGGCTCGATATCGAGACGGTTGCGAAACTGCATCGGCTGGCTATACGCAACATTAACTCGTTGCTGACTCTGCCGAGACAATCCCTGACCTCGCGCTTCGGCAGTCGCTTGATCGATCGAATCGATCAATGCGTCGATGCTCGCCCAGAACCGATCTGCGTGCGTAATACCGCAGAATCTATCGAGGTATGTTTGGATTTCGAAAATCCTATCTTCGGCTTGGAGGAGCTCCAAGTGGTCCTTCGAGAATGCATCGAAGGACTTTGCAGTAAACTCTCGTCGAGTGGCCAAGGAGCTTGGAGGTTGGTCGTGCGTCTAGGGTTAGAGGTCAGCACGATGCAAGTGGACCAGACGGCTCGCAGGGCTGTTCCAAGCCACGTGATTCAACTCGGTTTGTACCAATCTAGTGACGATCCAGTGCATCTGCTGTGGTTGGTCCAAGGCTGCTTGGAACGCAATCCTCCACAATTGAGTAGGAACCTAGGAATCAAGCAGGTGCTGGTCCAATCGCCTTGGACATCTCCGATGCGTTGGAAACAAAACGCGCTCTTTGAGAGCCAATCGCTCAAGCACCGGGACGAAGCGACCAAACTCATCGATGGACTTGCTGCAAGACTTGGGCGCAATCAGGTTGTCGGTCTTTCGTCTCTCCAAGACCCAATCCCCGAGAGGCAGACCAAATTCAAACCGCTTACCGGACTTCGTAGTGACGGCAACGAACAGTCAACAGAGCGCAAGTTGCGAAAAAAGCCGGTACAGGATTTTCAGAGCACACGATCGATCGTACCTGGCAAAGATGGTAGCTGGACTCGACCGACACAATTGCTCAGCAATCCAGTCTTGATCGACATTCAATGCGATGCACTAGGGGTTCCAGCGCAAGTTCGCTATATGCGAGATTCGGATTCTAAGACTTCAGCAGCCTCCCAACCGCAACGGATCGTTCAATCGCTGGGACCTGAGCGAATCGAAAGCAGTTGGTGGTCAGGACCCACGATCCGTCGTGGTTACTATCGCATCGCGATCGACTCTGGTACTTGGTGGTGGATCTTCCAAGACCTGGGTACGAAACAGTGGTACCTACACGGCTTATTTCATTAGTTGATTCATTGGCTAGAATCGCGAATCAAACGAAATCCAGGGGTGATCGCCAAACGTCGCGAAGCTCACTCCAGTCCAGTTCGATCAGAGTCTGGCCATCGGATACGACCCGTACCGTGGATGCTTGCGTCACGACACCGATACGCACTACGGGAAGGTCCTTCATCAGGCTTTCAAAAGCTTGTCGCTGAGACTCAGGTACCTCAACGAGCAACCGACTGTTGGACTCAGAAAACAGCACTACGGTTGCGTCTACGAAGTTCGAGGCGCGGTATGTCGATAAATCGACATCGACTCCTAACTCTCCGGCGAACGCCATCTCGCTGAGCGCTACAGCCAACCCACCTTCGCTCAAATCATGACAGGAAGCCACAAGCTTGCCCTGAATCGCTTGATGAACACGATCGTAGCTCCGCATCGATTGTACAGGATCGACCTTGGGTACCGATCCTGCGTGTTTGCCGAGGATCAAGGCAGCATGAGAGCCGCCGAGTTCGTTGCGTGTCACTCCCACCAGATAGAGTAGATTCCCAGGGTTCTTCAAATCCATCGTGACCGCTTGGGTCGCATCATCCATTTGACCCATGGCACTGATGAGCAAGGAGCATGGGATCGCGATCGATTGCTTTCCGGACTGAGGATCCATCCATGTGAATTCTTTATTGAGACTGTCCTTGCCACTGATGAATGGGGTCTTCCAAGCCACAGCGAGATCATAGCAAGCGATCGCGGCGCGAACCAACGAGCCGAGCGTCTCAGGCCGATCGGTATTCCCCCAGCAGAAGTTGTCGAGAATCGCGATTCGATCCGGTCTGGCGCCAACACAGATCGCGTTGCGGACCGCTTCGTCGATGGCGCTGGTGGCCATGTGATAGGGGTCGATATCCCCGAACCTTGGATTCATCCCGCACGAGAGCACGACGGCTCGCTGGCTGTCGAGTTTCGGCCGAACCACTGCAGCATCGCTCGGACCGATACATGCAGGACCAACCAGCGGTTTCACGACGCTACCACCCTGCACCTCGTGATCGTACTGTCGGATGATCCAGTGCTTGCTAGCAACCGTCGGATGCGCCAATATTTCCTTCAGGAGGCTTTCGGTGGCCTGGCGATCTAAACGGCCAAGTTCACAGGCTGTCTCCTCTTTAGGCTGATAAATGGCTTGTCGAACAACAGGTGGTCTTCCTCCGTGCAAGAATTCCATCGACAGCAGGCCGACTTCGGTTTCCTGGTACATCAGCCTAAGCGTTCCGGTCGGTACAAATTTCCCAATGACCGCAAACTCGACGTCTTCTTTCTTGCAGATTTGTCCGAGACGTTCCAAGTGGACAGGTGGGACGGCCAAGATCATGCGCTCTTGGGCCTCACTGATCCAAATCTCGGTGTAGCTTAGCCCCTGATACTTCAGCGGTGCTCGATCGAGCCAGACTTCTGCGCCGATCTGTTCGCCCATCTCACCGACTGCGCTGCTGAAGCCCCCTGCGCCGCAATCGGTAACAGCATTGTACAACCCTTCATCGCGAGCCTGCAGAATCACCTCTAAGACCATCTTCTCAGTGATCGCATTTCCAATTTGAACGGCACCTCCGGAGATCGACTCGCTTTGGCTCGTCAGTTCGACCGAGCTGAAGGTTGCTCCATGAATGCCATCGCGACCGGTACGGCCGCCGAGGGCTACTATCCAGTCTCCGGCCTGCGGTTGCTTGTCCACTTTGTCGACGGGTAGCAAACCTGCATTTCCGCAGTACACGAGCGGATTTCCCAAATACCGATCATCGAAATAGACGGCTCCGTTGACGGTTGGAATCCCCATTCGATTCCCGTAGTCACGAACGCCCGAGACGACCCCGTTGATGACGCGGCGCGGATGCAAAACGCCAGGAGGCAATCGGTCCGGTGGATAGTTCGGCGAAGCAAAGCAGAACACATCGGTGCTGCAGATCGGCTTGGCACCCAAACCGGTTCCGAGCGGATCTCGAATCACGCCACCGAGTCCCGTATTGGCACCGCCATAAGGCTCAATCGCAGAGGGGTGATTGTGGGTTTCGACCTTGAAGACTACGTGATGCTTTTCGTCAAAAGTGACGACTCCAGCGTTGTCTTTGAATACGCTCACACACCAATCGTCTGCGCCGAGCGACTCTCGAATTTTCTTGGTGGCAGCGAAAATTGTCTCTTTGAGCATGCTGGAGAACTGCCGCACACCGTTCTCGTCTCGGTATTCGATTTTGCCGCCCAAAGTTTTGTGGCTGCAGTGCTCACTCCAAGTCTGTGCGATGGTTTCGAGCTCGATGTCCGTCGGATCGCGACCCAGTTCCCGATAGTAATTCTGGATCTGTCGCATTTCCGGAAGTGAAAAATAAAGTTGTCCGGTTTTGCTCAGCTCCATGAGTTGCTGATCGCTCAGGCGGTCGATCGGTACTTTGGCCAGTTGCAGCGTGTAAGGCGAGCCAATCGAGAGCCTGTCCATTTTCAGCGGCCCTAAAACGACTTGCTCGATCGAATCGTTGGACAGAACCCTACTTGTCAGCCGAGACACGATGTCCGATTCCGTGGCTGCTTGTCCTGCAATCCAATACTTGCGAAACGTGCGAACTTCGTCTGCAGCGAACCCGAGCCCCTTGAGCATCGCAAGGGTGCTCTGGGCAACCGGATCCATCACCCCTGGTTTGAGTAGGACGTGGACCAGCTGCGTTGGACCAGAGCCACGGTAGGCCGAAAGTTTGGGATCACCGACCAAGGCGGTTTCGACTCTTTGAGCGATAGGGTCTGCAAGATATTCTTGTGCCATGCGTGAGGCGCTGGCCGCATCGAGCGCTCCTTGGACTAGAAATCCATGGATGCCTTGGATGCTGAGTCGATTGGAGATACCGAGTTGGCGGGCGGCCGATTCGGCTTGCACTCCCAAAGAGTCCGGTTGACCGTCAGCCGGACGTATGTCGACTTGCCACAGATTCACGTGTCGTTTTTCCCAATTGCAGAAGTTCTTCGACGCGGTCGAAATCAGACCCTTCGAGCGCCTCGATCCAAGTTTCACAAATTGTGGCAAACTTCTTCAATGCGTGTAGGGCAGGTACCTGGTTTTCTTCGAGGATCTGACGCCATAACTGGGGGTTGCTGCCAGCAATTCGAGTCGAGTCCAACCATCCTTTTCCGACAAATGGCAGGAGTTCCTGGGGAGTTGAAAGCGAAAGCGCCGAGGCGACCATGTGGGGCAAATGGCTGGAAATTGCCAGGGCTCGGTCGTGTGAAACAGCATCGAGCAAAGTAATTTTAGACCCCATCGACTCCCAGAATTCAGACATGCGGGCCACGAGTTTTGGACAAGTCGTCTCGGTGGGGGTCATGACCACCAAAGCGCTATCGAGGAGGGTCCCGGTGGCATGTTCGACGCCGCTGTGGTGCCCCCCGGCGATCGGATGGCTACCGAGGAACTGTTGGTCTGATAGCCTTCCCCGGGCCGCTTGGATGATCGTCTGTTTGGTGCTTCCTACGTCGGTTAGCATCGCCTCGGGGCGTGCCACCTTGGCGGCCTGTTCGAGCGAATCGACGATCGACTGGATCGGCACGCATGCAATCACCATGTCGGCGTCCTTGGCTCCGACGAGAATATCGTCGGTCGATTCGTCAATTGCACCTCGTCGAATCGCAGTCTCTAGTTTCCCCGAGGACCTTCCGACCCCCACGACGTGTTTAGCAAGCCGTTTGCGGTGCAGTGCAAGCCCGATCGAACCCCCGAGGAGGCCTACTCCGATGATGCATACACGCTGGAGAACCATAGGAGTCAGAATCGTCGGGGTAGGTCGAGTGATAAAGTGGTCCGGAATCGATGCTTGCCAAAGTCCAACCAATGGAAGGCGAGCTAAGTGTACTACGAAGATTCCGTTTTGCGTACCGGTCCGGATAATTCTTTCGACCGGTTTGTCGCAGCCAAAACCGCTTGGATCACGTGGGCTCGAAACGCGCCATTCTCTAAAACCTGCAAGGCTTCAATGGTGGTGCCTGCCGGACTGGTTACTTGCTCTCGCAAAACGGCAGGATGACTCTGCGTTTGCTGAACCATCACGGCCGCTCCCAGTACGGTTTGAGTCGCAAGTTGCAGAGCGACTTCGCGACTGAGCCCGGCTGCAACACCACCATCGCTCATCGCTTCGATCATCATTAATACGTATGCTGGGCCTGAACCTGAAACCCCCGTTACTGCGTGCAATTGCTCATCGGTCACATGGACGACAGTTCCGACGGAGCGAAAAACACGATCCGTCCAATCCTTGTCCTCGGCTCGGACTCCATGTCCGTGTGCGATCCCACTAGCCCCCTGCAAGCTTTGGCATGGGGTATTGGGCATCACTCGAGTTATCCGCTCGGTCCGAAACCACATCGAAAGTTTGGCTAATGAGATACCTGCCGCAATCGATATCAAATGATGGTGCGGAGTTACGTGAGGAGCTAAACCCATCGCGATGTTCTCAAGCACCTGGGGCTTGACCGCCAGGATCAGTCGATGGCATCGATCAAAAAGCTCGGTGGCAGAGCTAGCCAAATGGGCTTCCGGAAACAGGGCTTTGATCTTTTCGAGCTGGGCCGGATTTGGCTCGTAAAAGCCGATAGAACTCGATGCCATGACCTTCGAGTGCAAAACTCCTTTGGCGATGGCAGTCGCCATCTGACCACCACCTAAAAAACCGAATTCCAGTTCACTCACAGTCGCCTCGATATCCAGGGGCCTTGCGATTCGCGACGAATTCGTCCGCCGCTCAAGCCCACTTAGTATCGATACTGAAGGCCATAGTTCAAGCTGTGTAGGGAAAAATTGCTTTCCTGCAAAGTAAACCTTGGGCGCGTTGCGTTGGCGTTCTCCAAATCGGAAACCGTATCGATCTGCTCTCCGGCTCGCGCCACCTTGGGCAACCCTAAATAAGTATACCCGAGGGTAGCTTCGAGGTTCTGTGTCAGTCGGTATCCGAGTGTGACGTTGACCTCGGGAGTGAAAACGAACGCATTTGTCGAATAGAAGCCCGAGGCAGGGCTGCGGGCTAATAACCCGTTGTTGGTCGCAGGAGCGTTGCCAACCTTCTGGAATCCAGCGATGGTCACGTCTCGCTGCATATCACCTAATCCTAATTTGAACATGCTACCGAGGCTCCAACGGGGCGAGTAAACCATGCGAGACAGGCCGATGGTCGCCCCATGGAACTGATTGACCGCTCTGAATTGGTCCCGCAATTCCAGCTTGTTCGCCGAACCGATCGGCACCGTTTTCGAGTGCACATCGATCGAATCGGTGAGCCTTGCATTTTGGTAACCTGCAAGCCATTCAGTGGTCGAATCGCAGTTCTTAAGCCACAGACGTCTGAGCAGGATATCGCCACCTTGTACGTCGGAGAACGCATGAGCTAGCACCGATCCATCGGAAATCCCGGGTTCCTTGATCGACACCGCATCTTGAACAATCGGAGTCTGCGAAGCATCTTGGTAAGGTCGCACGATCGATGTCTCTGTGGTTTTTGGACTATCGAAAGTCAGGGACTGCGCCCCGGCGTCAAAGAATCGGAACTGAAGTGTGTTGCAGTGTGCCATCCCAAACCGCCATCCGAACTCGCCGCGAATACCTTGTACGCTTTGATCCAAATTCACCGTATCGCCGAACAGATCCCTGGACCCGGGAACTCCGATTTCCGCCGTTCGAACCAAGGGTGGAAGCGCTTGCGCAGTTGGCCAAAAAGTGGCAGCCTCGACTCTTGCCGTTAGGCGATCGCAACGCAAAAGCGGAGGAAAGCCTATGCGAATGTTAAGTGTTGGATACCCAGGACTGCATTCGGAACAATTAGGGTCTTCGCAGGCACCATAGTACTCCGAGGTCCCCATAGGATCGTCGACGAGGTAGCCTTCAGAGTGCTCGAGTTCTGAGTGCTCATGCATCGTGTTTGGATAGCTGGATGCTTGAGGTTCAATCGGATCGATCACTCCGCCGTGCACAGGAGGATCCGTTGTTAGAGGTCTGTCGGACACGACGCGCGATGGGGTTAAGCGTTTAATCACGTTCGAAGTGTTTGCGGATGGTTGCCGCGCGACCACTTGATGTGAAGCTAATCCGACGGCACGATTCGACGCCGTACTAGCGCGGCTTGGCGTTACAAAGTCTGCCGGAAGGACTTCGGTGACCACGGGTCGAGAAGTTTTCGCATTCGAAGCCAGTACCCTCGGTAGCGATTCGCTCTCATCGGAACGAACCAACCTGGGTAGATCGACCGATGGTGGATCGCTTGCAAGGGATTCAAGCTCTCGGGATTTGTCCGAAGTGATAGGTCTGGTTGCTCGCGTCGACTTGGACTGACCCATGGGATTGGTCGTCGGTCGCGGAATCTCTGCAGTGGTCGCTTGTGGGTAGTATTCCCTGGATCCTTCTCGGCCGGTTCTCAGTTGGGCTTGGGCGGCCGAATCGAGATAACCCGGTGCGATGCAAGCCGCCGCAATCAGTACCTGGATACCCCGGCGAAATCTTGTATCGAATCGCTGCCGGGGAGTCTTGTTCGGAAAACGAGGGGATTGATCCATCGCAAAAATCCTTTGATAGCATTCCAAGCGGTCGTCGGACCGAGAGTGGTTTACATCAAGGATCGGTTGGATCGGTTGTAGGGATTAGGTAAATTTGGTCGATTCTTCCGGTTGGGTCAGGTTTTCCTGTGGGGAAGAATGAATCCGGGTAAGCTGAATTTCGGCAAGCAAGGAGAAAGAAAAACGGCCGGTGAGATTCACCGGCCGTTTTAAGCTTGTTGAAGACTAGCTTGTCCGACTAGGACTAGCAACCGCAACCAGGAGCAGCATCGCATCCGCCGCTAGCGCATCCGCTGCCAGCACCAGCGCCGCATCCGCAGCCATTGCCGTTGCCGAACAGATGGCAACCGCCGTGGCATCGCAGACCTCGGAGCCAGTTCAGGAGTCGGCCGTTGAACAGGCCACGACCCCCGAGGATTCCGTTGCCAGCACCACCGATTCCGGAACCTGCACATGGATCGCAGCTAACGGTCACTGGAACTTCTTCGCAGACAACCTTGGCTACACATCGGGTGTAGGTGTAAGGAACGCAGGTCTTGACACACTTGGCCACCTTGATGGTGTCGCAGTAAGTAACCGGCTTGCAAACCGTGTACGGAACGGTCTTGGTGCGGCACTCTTTGACGATACGGCAGGTGGTGTAAGTGTAAGGAACGCTCTTTTGTTCGCAGACCCAGTTGCATACGGTGTAGCA
Organism: Pirellula sp.; assembly: GCA_046090945.1. Classification (GTDB taxonomy): domain Bacteria; phylum Planctomycetota; class Planctomycetia; order Pirellulales; family Pirellulaceae; genus JBKCUI01. Next base: position 439 of record JBJTAQ010000814.1, on the reverse strand, counting down.
AACGTCTTTGACGCGTTGCTCGCAAACCGTGCGGCAAGTGGTGTAGTTAACCGTCTTTTGGCGGCACTCTGGAACCATTCGGCAAGTGGTGTAGGTGCAAACCTTGCTTCGTGGCTCGCATACCCAATTGCAAACGGTATAAGTAACGTCCTTGGATCGGCACTCTGGAACCATCTTGCAGGTGGTGTAAGTAACCGTCTTTTGGCGGCACTCTGGAACCAGCTTGCATACGTTGTAAGTAACCGTCTTTTGGCGGCACTCTGGAACGCACTTGGTCACGGTGTAAGGTACAACCTTGGTCAAGCATTCCTTTTCGTAGCGCACGCAATCGATGGTCTTCTCTTCGCAGGTTGGAACCCAAACCTTCTTGCATACTTTCTTCGGTGGGCATTGAACGCATTCAACGCGGCACTCGCCTGGGCAGTATACATTCTTGCAG
>JBJTAQ010000813.1:0-1147 GCA_046090945.1 Pirellula sp. | reverse complement strand
CCGCAGATAGTTTGTTCAAATCGATATCGTACACCAATCGGTAATCCTTGGATCCCGGAACGGAGTCGAGAAATTGAGGCTCTTTGCCAGCTCGGAAAGCACCTACGGGTAAGCCCGTCATACCACACAGATTTGGCTCTGCGAGCATGTCCCAAGCAAACCGCAATGCGGTTGGCTCCGGTACTTTTTCACTGATCAGAATCACCGTGTCACCTTGGATCGTAACATTTGCAGGATGATAACCTACAGTCCCAATCCCAGTGATTTCAAAATGGCTTGCCGCCTTGCCGTCTCTAGTTTTCAGGCCACCTGCAGTGTTTTTGAAGGTAACCTTCAACTGTTTACCCATCGGTTCGATGCTTTGCACTTCCGGGCTCTGAGCCGACACATCCTTGATGCCATAGTCGTTTGCGAGTGCCAACAACGCCAACCGTCGCCCAACCTCCTGCTTGTTGGGCGGATGGATGTCGTTGATCGTCGCGATATCGTTAATGACGACCATTCCCGTTTTAGGAACCGCTTCCTTAACCGCTGCTTGTGCCTCCCAGAATCTTGCCAACATCGTTGGATCCCGATCTCCGTAACGGAACGGAGCGATTTGAACATAATAGAAAGGGAAGTCACCCTGTCCCCATAGCTCTCTCCAGCCTTGGATGAGCGCTTTCTTTTTCTCTAAGTACAGCATTCCCTCATCGTGGTTCGATTCGCCTTGATACCAAATCGCACCCCGTATCGGGAAACCAACGAGAGAATGGATCATGCCATTGTAGAGCATGGTCGGATCCTGATTGCTGGCATAGGGGGTCAACTCTGCGGGATAGACCGGATTGGGTTCTAGGATATCCCCTCGATCTCCTTGAGCTTTTGCCTTGACAAGCCATGCGTCCAACGACCTGATGTGTTCGGTGAGTCGTTGGATGTATTGTGGCGTACCAGGTGTTCGACCAATCACGGACTGATAGATGCTCTGGAGTTTCTCTACCTTTTGAAAACCTACGGGGGGTATCCAAGGTTCGACGCGGGTGCCTCCCCATGAGGAATTGATCAAACCGACGGTTTTGAACCTAACCAACCATGCATATTTTAATCTTGGTGGACCGGGTTCCGGCACCATCCACAACCATGAATTGACACTCTCTTGCGACCA
>JBJTAQ010000812.1:0-2211 GCA_046090945.1 Pirellula sp. | reverse complement strand
CAATCATCGCGATCGCAACAAAACTCGTCAGCGGGATCGCTTCGAGGAAACCTCCGCTCCGAGGCTGGATCGCTTCGAGCACCTTGAGCGTGCGAGCTGCAAGCCTATCGCGGACAAATCGAGCTATCGGGTTCCATGTTGGGGCCTTGCGATGCCTAACAAGTCCAATTGCGATCAACGCCGGCAGAGCGTAACTGACCACCGGCAGCTTCATCGCTGCAAACCAACTCCGGGGAAATGCTGCGAGTTCAAAGGGTAGTTGGGGAACTAGCCTCCAGTTTTGTGACGCAAGCCGCCCGAGTCTGCCTGTCGAAGCCAGCGCCATGAGGATCGGGACCGAAAAGGTTTGATCCCTGCCGTAGCGAGCTCGCACCGCACGCGCAATCGGCTCAGGCTCCAGACTCCCAGCAGCTTGGCGAATCCAAGCCTCCGCGTTGGATTGTGCCACGTGTAGATTGGCTAACGTAGAATCGTGGGTGTTGAGAGCTCCCCAGACCAGAAGGGTTGTGCTGATATTGCTGTGGCTTTTGACCGTGTCTCCCCAGCCGCCGTCGGCATTCTGGTGCTCGATCAACCAAACCCGCCCTCGTTGGATACAACTGCGGATCGTGGCAAGCCGCTCAGGAGCTTGCAGGTCGGACGCATAGGCGTCTAATGCGCAAACCGCCGTCGCCGTCGAAAGAGCGCTGCTCGAAAGCTCCCCTTCCCAGTATCCATGGAGATTTCGCTGAGAAAGAAGCGATTCCCGGGCATTCTCCAGGAATTTGGATAATGGATCGAGTGCATCGAATGGGGTGGGCAAATCGGGTTTCATCGCGTTACCAGAAACTCAAATGCCCAAGGCTTAGGAGTCCGTAGTAGGTGTACTCGATATCCAAAGCATCATCCTCCCAACTGCCGACGAACCCCCCCCGAGATGTCCAAAGCGTATCGAGATAATCGAGGTTCTTCTCCGCGATGAGTCCCAGGTCGAACGAAGTGGTGCTCAAGGCGTGCAGGGCCGTGGCTGTCGAGAGCAAGTCTGGCATGACGATTCCCGGGCCGACGCAGAATCCTCCATCCTGATGCATCTGCGACAGGAGCCAGTCTCTTACGTTATTCCCTTCGTTGCTCCCGAAGTGTCGAAATAGGGATGCCGCAGCGGCGGTTGTCGGAACCAATCCGAAGGGCAAGTCGGGACTGTTGGAGTAACCGCCGTCTTGAGAGAGTCTTCCGCGGATGCAATCGAGCATGGCAGGCTCCCCTTGCAACGCGCAGCCGAGATCTTGTGCAAGTCCGACTGCGACGAAGCAGCCGTAGAGTGAGCTGTGAGTCTCGCTGGGCTCTGTAAAGTACCCGCCATCTTCAGCACGAAAGCGCTCCATGCGAGCCATCGATTTTTCCTGGAGATCCACAGGCCAAAGGTTCCTCGGCAAAAACGCCCAGCACCGCGCCAAGCAGGACAGGTCCACTAGATTCAATTCGTCTATGCGGTGATGCTGCGAGCAGAGATACTCAGCGATCGACTCGACAGGCAGCGGTCGCTGGAGGGCTACATACCCAGCGATACCAAACGTTGAATAATAGAGATCCGGCTTGCCTTCTCGATCGCAAAACCCACCGCTAGGGTGATGCTGAGAGCGAAAGAAGTCTGCGACCAAGTCGGTCGAATCACCCAACAACTTGGGGGCTAGGCGAGCGACCTGAAGCATTTCTAGTCTCAAACTCACTGCACCAATCCTTCACTTCGACCGTGAATATCTTGCTGATCACACGCCTGAGGAGCCCCTTGACGCTCGGGTTTTCCAGTTCGGTCAAGCAGCGGATCGCTTCTTCTTTGTAGGACTCCTGGAGGACCTTGCATCGATCAGCGATTTGGTACTCTTCAAAGAGTTTCTCGATTTGCTCGAGCTCCTGTTTCGAGCACTGCTTGCGCCAAGCCCGCTCGACCAACTCCCTGTGAGCAACTTGACTTCGTACGCGTTCGTTCAAGAGCGCTAGGGGCAGCGTCGGGCGCATGGCTAGCAAGTCACTTGCCGACTCTCCGCTGGTCATGTCTTCGAGGTCATCGCGGATTTGATAAGCGATCCCGAGGGCATCGCTAAATCGACTGATCACGTCGCAGACACGTTGATCGCAGTCAGCGGCCAAAGCGCCGAACTGCAGTGCCACCTCGAAGGCCGTGGAAGTTTTCTTGCGAAAAATGTCTAGGACTTCCGTCGACGACAAAGG
>JBJTAQ010000811.1:0-4901 GCA_046090945.1 Pirellula sp. | reverse complement strand
AAACAACGGCGCAATTCGCCAATGGGAAACGCTGCTTTGGACCGAAAAAGCCCACGTGCTGTTCAATCGAACCAGCTTGGACTCGATCGTCGGTGATCAATCAAATTTCACTTGGCAACTTCATCCTGCCATGGTTTCAGGCGGCGTTCCTTTGCGATCGTTAGCCACGTTCCGTCCACACCCAGGAGTACCTAATCACACGTTCTTGAGGACCAAGTTGGTGATCACTCGAGCTGGAGATGTTGTGTTGGATTTTGGCAATGCCCCCAAGGGTAGTGTCTCGCTGTGGGCCAACGGCAAACCGATCCCGGTCGACGGCAGGAATGTTAAGGTGGCCATGAGCCAAGGGGAACATTGGGTTTTTGTCGGGGTCAACCGAGATCTCTTGGGCGATGAGTCTCTGAGCATCTCCATCGACCCAAATGGGACTACGGCCAAGCAGTAGGATTACGAGCAGCAGTAAGATTTGATGAATGATCCCTATGAATTCCAGGAAAGCGAGATTGCCAAGCTAGAGCGACAACCGACACTGAGTGCTTTCAGGATCGTTTGGGGGGTGCTCTTGTTGTCGGTGGCGCTGATTGGGAATTTCATCTTCCCCTCGTTTGGCCTAGGGGAGTTCGAGGGAAGCTTCGTTATTGGCATTTGGATCGCTCAGTATGTCGTCGTTTGGCTTTGGATGTATGCCCATTTACACAGCAAGCTAAGTCGTTTCATGCTTGGGATGATTTTGACGGTTTTTCTTTCAGTCGCTGAAATCATCGGAATGATGAAGTTTTGGAGCCCTGTTCCTCCGGAAGTGATAGGTATCATTATTCTGGAGGGCATTGGTATTCATCTCATCGCCGGATGGATCATGTGCCAGCTGTTTCGTCGTAGCAATTTTAACTTAGAACCTGATCAAGAAGGTAGTCGTGGTCAGTATTCCCTGCGAGGCATTCTCGCTTCGATGGTTGTTTCAGCGATATTGGCCATGGTGGCCAAATGGATTGGCATGAATTCTCAGGGTACTCGGGGTTTCTACTCGTTGAGCGACTTGGTAATGATTGCCGTCTGGTTTGTTTGGCTCGACTTTGGATTAGGGATATTGGCGTTTCTGCAAGTCGGTGCAATGCGCAGTAGCAGTCGATGGTTTTACCGTCCCCTGTTTTTTCTCGTCTTGATCCTAGGCCCCTTCCTTTTTCAACTCGTCGGACTTTGGATCGTTGGCTATAGTGACTGGTTTGTGTTACGAAGGATGGAGTGGAAATATGTTTTGATTGCTTATTTGGTCGAAGCAGGCATCGTTTTAGGAATCTTCACCGGCCTACCCCTTTTGCCAAAGCGGTCTGGAATGGTTCTTCGGGAATTGACAACGCCTGAGAGCTAGGCGTAGAGATTCACATGTTTTGATAACTAGGGAGTTTCACTAGCTAGCATCATGAGACGACCTTTGCACGGAACGTCAACTGCGTCACATTTTCTTTGGCTGTTGTTTCTCACGGTTGCGATATGCGGTCCACTGGTTCCGACGGCATTGGCTGCTACCGGACCAAACATCGTTGTTATTCTGATCGATGATATGGGCTGGGGCGATTTTTCCTGCTACGGAAACACGCTTGCCAAAACTCCCAACATCGACAGGATTGCGAGCCAAGGAATCCGCTTTGAGCAGTTCTATGTCAATGCTCCGATTTGCTCACCGTCGCGCTGCGCATTGGTTACCGGACAGTATCCTCAGCGCTGGAATATCCACTCCTACTTGAGCAATCGGGCTGAGAACCAGAGCCGAGGTTGCGCCGATTGGCTGGATCCTCGAGCACCCACCTTGCCGAGGCTACTCCAGCAAAACGGCTATGCAACAGGACACTTCGGTAAATGGCATCTTGGAGGTCAACGCAACGTCGAGGATGCACCCGAAATTGCGTCCTACGGATTTGACGCTTCGCTAACTAATTTCGAGGGTATGGGACCGAAACTTTTGCCTATGACGATCAAGCCGGGAGATACCCAACCCGGACGCATTTGGCAGGATGCTCAGCGGCTCGGTGGTCCTGTGACATGGATGCAGCGCAGCGAGATCACGGGAGGTTTTATCAAAGCTGCGATTGCGTTTGCTGAACAAGCTCGCGAGAAGAATCAGCCTTTTTATATCAACCTGTGGCCCGACGATGTCCATAGCCCCTTTTGGCCGCCCGTTGATCGATGGCCAGAAAATCAAGAGAAACCGACCAAGCGAGCGATGTATCACGCGGTCCTTGAAAACATGGATCGGCAGCTTCAGGTTCTCTTCGATTACCTCGATAGCGATCCGGCAGTCCGAGACAACACGCTGCTATTTTTGTGTTCGGATAATGGCCCGGAGGCACAAGCCGGTAGTGCTGGACCATTTCGCAACGGCAAGACCTCCCTTTACGAAGGGGGGGTTCGCTCTCCGCTGATCGTTTGGGGACCGGGACTGATCGGGTCTGGAATTCAGGGTCGAGTGGACACAGAATCGTTCTTTGCTCAGATCGATCTCGTACCCTCCATTCTTGATCTCTGCGGCGTGGATTCTGGTCCATTGAAATCCGACGGACAGAGTGTTTCCCGAGCGTTGCTCGGGCAAGACGCGATAGCGCGAGCAGATCCATTGTTTTGGCGTCGGCCTCCGGACCGCAAGACCTATAGTCCAGAATCGAGGGAGTTGTTGCCGGATTTGGCCGTGCGGCATGGGCGTTGGAAGTTGCTCTGCAACTACGATGGGTCCGAGCCTGAGCTTTACGATTTACAGCTCGACCGGGGCGAGCAGCGGAATCTTGTCGCTGATCCATCGAAGACAACAGACGACGTCGCACAACGGTTCGAAAGACTTCGTTCTCAGGTCTTGGAATGGCATCGAACGATGCCCGCAGACAAAGGCGTCGAACTTGGGAAGGTGGCCATAAAACGCGTTGCCGAAGCGACCGATGCCAAACCGTAAGCTGACGCCGCCGAGCCGCTTACATTCAACGCGACATCGGACGCTCATTAAGTTCGAAAAGCGTTACTCATCGATGCTATCGATGCGTTTGTAGGTTCTCGAACCAATACAAACCAGACTTGCCTGGGGCGACGATATCGATATCACCATCTTGATCCATATCTTTCACGGCCATCTGCAAACCGGTACCTGCCGATCCTGGGCGAAAGTCTTTAAGAGCATCCCGTTTCTCAGGATCCAGTGGAGCGGCCGGAGCAGGATCGCCACGATAGACGGTGCTTCTGGTCCATTTGGATGCTTTGCGATCAAAATCAAACAAGTAGATACACGGTTCGTCGGTTGCGCCAGCTTCGCTCTCGTGCGCATAGATCCGTTTGCCTGTGACAAACTCGAGTTCGGGATCTGAGTCAAAGTTAGCCAAGTGCAATGCATGGACTTGGGAGAAGCTCGAATCGATCGTTTCCTTCGTCCAGGTTCGCTTGCCCTCGACAAGCGATTGCTTGAGCCAGTAGAGTCCGAAATCGTGCCCCATGCCCCAAACGATATCGGTAAGACCATCGCCGTCGAAATCGTGGCCGAGGATTTCAATGCTTGCGGTGCCGAGTTGGAACTCTTGGTGGAATTGCCAATCGGAATCTGGGTTGAGCGGTTGTTCGTACCAACCTTGGGGCGTGATGATATCGATCCGTCCATCGGAATTGACATCACCATGTCCGAGTCCATGTCCGGCGCCGACTCGAGCAAGAGACCGGGGTTTCCATTCGACATTAGGTTTTTGGCCGACGAGTTGGTAGTAGAGGACTTTACCACCGACGTTGGGGAGGAATACGGGTTGATTGTTTTTGAAAAGATCGACCAAGTATCCGGTTTCCATGGAACCAGGTTTATCGATCAGATGAATGGTCCAAGGCTCTTTAGGATCACCTGGATGCTCGAGCCAGGTGATGGATTGGGAGAAGTAAGCGCAGGAGACGATATCGATCAGACCATCGCCGTTGACATCCAAAGGAGCATCGGCGAAGTCTTCGTGATAGTGTGGGTTAGTCCCTCGGGGGACCTCGCGAATTTTGTGCTGTTCCCAGTCGGGAGCCGCGTACCACGAGTCACCGCAGAAGACATCGAGTTTGCCATCCTTGTTAAAGTCCGCGACTCCGACGGCCTCGAACGGAGACATAGGATTGATGTTATGTTTTTTCCAGTTTGATGCAGGTTCCTGAGCCCAAGATTGGGAAAAGATTCCTAACGAGGCGATCAGGGTGGCGATTAGTCTGCAAGCGATGCAGCGGCTGGCAATCTTATGATTGAACGACATCGCAAGCGGTATTCGTCGAGCAGATGGGGGGATTATCTTTATCACAGTACTAGTCGAGTTGTTCAAATGTTGAAGATGGGATTAGCAAGCAGACCGGTAGATTCTACCAGCAAGCGATCCACGTAGGATCAGCTTCGAGCATCTCTGCCAATTCGTTGGTACGCAAAGTCTTGCACAAGCTCGCCGGGGGCTGTCCCCTGTTTCGGGCTAAAAGCGGTAGGGCGCAAGCCCTCCGGTAAACGAATCTCGATCCAGCACCTCACCGGACGGCTTGCGCCGTTCCGCTAGCAATCGCACCGGACGGCTTGCGTTGTTGTGCTAACATTAAAAGCGGTAGGGCGCAAGCCCTCCGGTAAACGAATCTCGATCCAGCACCTCACCGGACGGCTCGCGTTGTTGGGCTAACATTAAAAGCGGTAGGGCGCAAGCCCTCCGGTAAACGAATCTCGATCCAGCACCTCACCGGACGGCTCGCGCCGTTCCGCTAGCAATCTCACCGGACGGCTTGCGCCGTTCCGCTAGCAATCTCACCGGACGGCTTGAGTTGTTGGGCTAACATTAAAAGCGGTAGGGCGCAAGCCCTCCGGTAAACGAATCTCGATCCAGCAATCTCACCGGACGGCTTGCGCCGTTCCGCTAGCAATCTCA
>JBJTAQ010000810.1:0-7914 GCA_046090945.1 Pirellula sp. | reverse complement strand
GATGATGAACCCGCCGATCGCGAGTTGGCCGTATACGAAGGTTTCGACGATATCCTCACCACGGTCGGCCAAGGGATCCTAGGCTTGACCATCAATTGCAGCCGTTGTCACGATCACAAGATCGATCCGATTCCTACCAAGGACTATTACAGCACCCTCGCATTCTTTAGGAACATCACCTCGAATGGATATGGTCCCCAAGTCGAGCGACCACTGGTCGCCAGCGATGCGGACAAAGAGCAAATGCGAGCCTTTGAGCAGGAAATCCGGGAAACCGGTGACCGCATCCAAAAACGACTCTCCGAGGTTGAAAGTCGGCTTCGCGAGCAATTCAATGAACTAACCAAATCCGAGTCGAGCTCTTACGATCTGGATGATCTCGAGTACAAGTTCTATCGAGATACCTGGGATAAATTGCCCAACTTTGATGAACTCAAACCGGAGACGGTTGCCAAGGTTGATCCTCCGTTGATCGATATTGGGGCATCGACCAGACCCGACTACTTTGGGTTCGTCTTCACGGCATCGCTGATTGTGCCCAAGGACGGAGAGTACACATTCATTCTCGATTCCGATGACGGCTCGAAGCTTACCATCGATGGAAATCAGCTCATCGAATACGATGGCATCCACGGTGTTGGTCGGCCGAAACGAGCAAGCATGCAACTCAAGCAAGGTCGTTATCCCCTGAGGCTCGATTACTTCCAAAGGCAATTCGGCAAGGGGCTGAGCCTGGCTTGGTCCGGCCCTGGCTTCCGCCGCAAACGACTCACTGCCGATACAGGTGAGCAGGCCAAGGATTTACAGCAAGCGATCGCAAACTCGAAGATCGAAGGACTCGATTCGGCATTGGTCGAGGAGTTCAAGAGTTTGCGAAAACAACTCGAAGAGAACAAACGCCGCAAGCCTTGGGAAGACTACGGCATGTGTGTCAGCGAATCGGGTACGAATGCTCCCGAAACATTTGTACTCACACGCGGCAGCCCGCAGGCCAAAGCGGACAAGGTCGAGCCAGCTTTTCTCTCGATTATCGGCGGCCAAGCGCCGGAGATCGAACCGAATACGACGGCCAACACCTCCGGCCGTCGCTTGGCCTTTGCAAAATGGGTCACCGATCCCAGCAACAAACTTACCAGTCGGGTAGTCGTCAATCGGATTTGGCAACACCACTTCGGACGCGGCATCGTACGCTCGCCGAACAACTTTGGACAGTTAGGAGAGGTGCCAACCCATCCAGAGTTGCTCGATTGGTTAGCGTCGAATTTTGTCGAGCAAGGTTGGCAGTTTAAAAAGTTGCACAAGCAGATCCTCATGTCACACGCTTATCGCCAGTCCTCGGTCGCTTCGGAGGAAGCGCTGTGGAAGGACTCCAATAACGATTGGTTTAGCCGGTTTGATATGCGCCGCTTGAGCGCCGAAGAACTTCGAGACTCAATCCTTGCCGTCAACGGCAAGCTGAATCGGAAGATGTACGGACCGAGTATCTATCCGGCACTATCTCGCGAGGTGCTGGCGACTCAGTCAGTGCCGGGCAAAGGATGGGAGAAATCGGATCCTGCTGAGCAGTCTCGACGCAGCGTTTACATCCATATCAAACGCTCGCTATTGGTACCGATGCTTTCGAACTTTGATTTCCCGGACCCCGACGTTAGCTGCGAAGCCCGATTCATTACAACCCAGCCCGGCCAAGCACTCGGCATGCTCAATAGCGACTTTCTACACGCCCAGTCCGAGGAGCTTGCCAAACGATTACAAGCCGAGCATCCCGACCACTTGGATCAGCAAATACAACTCGCTTACCGTCTGGCGTTTGGTCGCCAAGCAACCCTGGACGAGGTCCAGCGAGCCAAGTCTTTGATCGAGGAATTGCAATCGAAGCATCAACTCACACCAGATAAAGCTCTGAGCTTTTTTTGTCTGTTTGTCTACAACCTCAACGAATTTTCCTACATCGATTAATCAGATCCACTAGCACACGGATATTGCCATGCGTCAAAATTTTTGTGGTCGCACCCGCCGGGAATTCCTTTGGCAAACCGGTGCAGGTTTCGGTGGAGTAGCACTTGCAGGCTTGCTCACAGGAGAAGCCTTCTTAGGGGCTGCAACAGCATCCGAAGGACGTAAATTACCTGAGCCCCATTTCGCACCAAAGGCCAAGAGTGTCATCTTCCTATTCATGTATGGCGGCCCGAGTCACATCGATACATTTGACTACAAGCCGACCATGAAGGGGCGAGACAATCAGACCGTAACCGTGAAAACGTTTGGCAGAGGTGGGCACAAGAACCAAGGGCGTATCGTCGAGCCGCGGTGGGACTTCAAGCAATACGGACAATGTGGCAAATGGGTCAGCGATTTGTTTCCAAACGTTGCCCAGCACGTCGACGATATCGCGTTCATCCACTCGATGACCGCTGATTCTCCGATCCACGGTTCGGCGATGCTCATGATGAATTCTGGACGCGTCCAAAGCGGACATCCATGCTTGGGCTCCTGGGTAAATTATGGACTTGGAAGCGTCAATGAAAACTTACCAGGATTTGTCGTGATGCTCGATCCGACGGGAGGTCCGATTTCCGGTGCCAAAAATTGGTCGAGCGGATACATGCCGGCGAGTTTCCAAGGGTCCATATTTCGAACGCAGGGAACACCGATTTTGGATCTAAAATCGCAAGAGGGAGTATCGCGAGATCTGCAACGCCGTCTGCTCGACTCTTTGCATGAACAAAACGCGATCCATGCCAAATCGCGGGGGGATCGTAGCGATTTATTATCCCGTATTTCCACCTACGAACTTGCGTACAAGATGCAGGAGAGTGCGCCTGAAGCAGTCGATATTGCCGGTGAATCCGCAGAGACGCTCGACCTCTATGGGATCGATAAAGATCGGACCAAGGATTTCGGCACCAAGTGCTTGTTAGCAAGGCGACTGGTCGAAAGAGGCGTGAGATTTGTACAGATCTACTCGGGGGGCGCTCACAACGACGACAACTGGGATGCACACGCCGATCTCAAGAAGAACCACGATTTTCATGCAGGCAATACGGACAAACCGATCGCCGGTCTACTTGCCGACCTGAAGCGACGCGGATTGCTCGATGAGACTCTGGTTATCTGGGGCGGGGAGTTCGGCCGACAACCGACAGCCGAATATGCCGAGGGAACCGGTCGCGATCACAATTCCTATGGATTTACCATGTGGATGGCAGGTGGAGGGATCAAGGGGGGTGTGAGTGTCGGGACCACCGACGAATTGGGAGCCGCCGCCGTTGAAAAACCATTCCACGTGAAAAATCTACACGCCACCGTCCTGAACCAGCTCGGTATCGATCCAAATCGACTATCCTATTTTCATTCAGGATTAGATCAAAAACTTGTAGGAGTCGAACCGATCGAGCCGATCCGAGAAATCATCGCTTGATCGACGAACCACTGGCTCGATGCCATTTTCTCGATCCCATGTGAGGGAGCAACCCATGTCAAGCACACCGATTTGGAGACACTCGACGTTCGCTCGTCGCCAAGCGCTTCAGATCGGGGCAGTTAGCATCTTTGGGTTAGGTACCAATCATCTATGGGCCCTGAGAGACGCCCAAGCCGCTGGTGGCACGGCTCCCGAGGCGAAGGCCAAGTCGTGCATTTTTATCTTCCTGTCCGGGGGATTAGCCCAGCACGAGAGCTTTGATATGAAGCCCGATGCCCCCGAGGATATTCGTGGCGAGTTTCGACCGATCGCCACTCGAACCGCTGGTCTACAAATCTGCGAGCACTTGCCGAAACTGGCAAATATCAGCCACCTCTGGTCTGTTTGTAGATCGCTCACGCACCCTTCGAACGATCATTCCGCCGGGCATCATATCATGCTCACCGGCCAATCGAATTTACCAGTCGGGTTCAATCCCAACGCGCCGAGCCGAACAGACCATCCCTCGATCGGATCCAAAGTTGCACACGCTCTGAGCCATTCCCGGCCCCCTTCAAGCAACAACTTGCCCCCAGCAGTGGTGCTTCCGGACCGAATCGTCCACAACACAGGCAGGATACTGCCGGGTCAGAACGGCGGAGCAATGGGCCAAGCTGCCGATCCATGGTTCATCGAGGCATCCCCCTTTCATACCACCTCCTACGGAGCGTTTCCCGATTTTTCTTTCGATCACCAACAACGAGGTAAGCCCGATGAGAGGGTCTTCCAAGCTCCCCAGTTGTCGGTGCCACACAGCCAAGGCGTGGCAGATATTCACAACCGAATGGATTTACTGAATCGATTGAATCGCCAACGCAAACAGATCGACCAAGTCGGAGAGTCGAACCATTTGGATCGCTACCGTCAAACCGCCGCCTCCATGATGGTTGATGCCAAGGTTCACAAGGCACTAGATGTCGCTAAAGCGGATCCGAGCGTTTTAGATAAATACGGAAGAAACTCGTTCGGTTACTCCCTCTTGATGGCCCGCCAACTCGTTGACGTAGGAGTACCGCTGATCCAAGTAAACCTCGGAAATAACGAGACCTGGGATACCCACGGAAACGCCTTCCCACACCTGAAAGATCGTCTCTTACCACCGACCGACCTTGCTCTTTCAGCACTGATTGAGGATCTTCATCAATCCGGCCAGTTGGACGAAACGCTCATTGTCGTGGCTGGTGAGTTCGGGCGGACGGCTAAGATCACTTTATTGGCACAACACTACAAATTGCCCGGACGCGACCATTGGGGGGCGGCTCAATCGGTCCTGTTCGCAGGTGGTGGTATTCGAGCTGGAACGGTGATCGGAAAGACAGACGCCAAGGGGGAGTATCCGGTCGACACGCCGGTCAAGCCTGAGAATTTTGCTGCAACCATCTACCATTTGCTAGGAATACCGTCAGAAGCGGTATGGCATGACACGCTAGGCCGTCCTTTTGCCATTTATCATGGCGAACCAATCGCTGGTTTGGTGTAGAATAGAAGGCTTATAACGCGGGAATCGGATAGGCAAAATAGAACCATCCGATTCAACGGCCCTCCTTACCCTCCCTCCCACCCAACCGACCATGGCATTCCGAGCCCTTCCTCGGCCCTTTTCCTGGCGACTGTTTCCGTCGGTGCCCTCCGTTCCTTGGCCTTTGATTTGCGCGGTTATCCTGGCTGGTTTTTGGCCGGCAACCAATCTGAAAGCGCAGTTGCCGCTGAACTCGATGTCTCCGCTTGCGCTCGCTCCAGGAAAAACAACACGGGTCGAATTTGCCGGCAACCAATTCAAATCCCCGATGCGGATCGGCAGCTCGATTCCTATCGAAGCCCAATGGGTCAGCATCGAAGCGACCAAGGCGATTGCAGACCTCAAATTACCCGAGACAGTGAGCGTGGGACCTCGAACGTTATGGCTTGCTACCGACGATTCGATCAGCGAACCGATACAGATTCTCATCGATGATTTGCCAAGTGTTATCGACAACGGCGCCAATCATAGCAAGACTCAGCCCCAGGTCATTGCGGTACCCTGCGCGGTCGATGGTCGAAGCGATGCAGCGCAAAGCGATTTCTATCAAATACGACTAGCCGCTAATGCCTCGATAAGCTTCGACTGCATCTCGGAACGCATCGGCTCGGCCATGGACTCGGTGCTTCGTATTTGGGACTCGCAAGGTCGATTGCTGACTCAAGTCGACGATACCGATGCGAGTCCCGATAGCCAAGTGCAGTTCACCGCACCTAGCGAAGGAGACTACTTGATCGAAGTGGTCGACAATCGATTTGCAGGTGATGGACGCTATCGATTGCGGATCTGCGAGGCTCCACTTTCTCCGATACCTTATCCAGTTGCTATCCGACCTAATACACCTTCACCGATCGCATGGATTCTTTCCGATAACAGTGTCCTGAAATCCGATAACAACCCCAACAATTGGGCGCTGGAGGTCCAAGCTCCTCAGGAATCCAATGGCGGCCGCTATCTGATCGGTGCGACCAGTCCCACGAAGCCAGGAGGGTTTTGGTCTGATATTCTGGTCCGCGATTTCAATTTGTACACAGAGCCCATCGAATCCGAAGGGCATGTCTCACCAGTAGAAACTCCACTGGCTCTCCCTGTAGGGATCTCCGGCAGATTTACTAAATTAGGCCAGTTGGATACGTACGCGATTGCAGGTACACAGGGGCAGACGATTCAGATACAGACGATCACGCGCAGTCTGGGGCTTCCGACGCTGCTTAAGGTTGCGATTCTTCATCCGAACGGAACAATCCTTGGTGAAACCGCAATCAACGATGGGGATGAGTGGCACCTGGATGTCACATTTCCCGAAACAGGCATTTATCAACTGCGAGCAAGCGAACTGCTCGGGCACGCAGGCCCCAAGTTCGCGTACTGGATCGAAGCAAAGCCTAAGCCCCCGTTTGCGGTGGGAATCAAACCGGACCCAAAGGCTTCCGAAAGCCGCTTACTGGAATCGGGTGTCGGAGCAGCACAAATCGACTTGATTATCCAACGATCAGGCTATGATGGTCCCGTTCAAATCGAATTCGAGACAGCTCAATCTGGTTTGCGGATCCTCAATCCAACCATTCCAGCTAAAGCCAACGAGCATCGACTGACGATCGCCTGCGACGCGAATTGGGACCCAGCGCGTATAGGGCAACTTCGCTGGATTGCGAAACAAGCCGAAGGTGGCGCGTTTAGCACCCCAGTGCAATCGATTGGACTGCGACGAACAAAAACACCGCATCAGCCATTCCCCGCATCAGCAATCGACGGCCCAATTGGTTATGCAGCGATGGCTGCTGGTCAACCGTTTTTCCAAGCTGAATTCCCTGCGGGAACGTCGTTAGCGGCTCCACTTAAGCAGCATGTCCTGACGGGCACCATCAAACGACTCAAGGAGGAGTTCAAGGAACCGGTCGCGGTCCTGTCTGCAACGGGGCCAGAAGGTTGGAGCCTACAGCCTGCTCTCGACAAGGACACTTTAAAAATCACGATGATCAGGGGGGAGGCTACACCGATCCCAACCCCTACACCTACGCCCAGTGCCAGCGTCAAGCTCTCGCTCTACGGACAGACCAATCGCGGCAGGATTGAATCGGTCGAGATCCCCTTAACCTGGTTCGATCCCCTGATCGTTAAGCTACAGTCCCTACCGACCTTGCTGGTCGGTACCACCCAACCCTTGTCGGTTTCCATCGAGCGCAAGGGGATCGATCCAACCCCCGTAACACTGCAACTTGCCAATCCACCCAACGGAATCCAAGCCGATCCCGTAGTTATCGCTGCCGATCAGTCGACAGGCGTTCTGCAGTTGCGTATCGCGTCCGATACACCGATAACAACTCCATTGCAGTTGGCCGTATCGGCCACGACCAAGGTTGCCGAAACGGATATCGCAGCGATCAGCAATTCTATTCCGTTATTATTCGAGCCTTTGCCCAGCCGCGTTGAGTTGTATCCTCCTCAGATTGCATTGACTAGATCACGCGACTCAGCGCAATATGTGTTGACGGGATGGGATGCAAATGGAATGGCAAGAGACTGGACCGAACGAGCACGATGGACATCGTCCAATCCATCGATCGCCACCATCCAATCAGGCCGACTGATTCCAGCAGGTAATGGCCAGGCCGAGTTGGTTGCCGAACTCGGAACGCACCGCGTTGCGATACCGATCACCGTCAGCGGCTTTGAAGCTCCGGCCCGAGTTGAATTTGAAAATGAAGTACTCGTGGCGCTGTCGAAACAAGGCTGCAACTCCGGAGCCTGTCACGGTTCTCCAAGTGGTAAAGGGAGCTTCAGACTCTCTTTGCGAGCTTTTGACAAGGAGCTCGACTCGCTAACTTTGGTTCGCGAGGAGAGCGAAAGGCGACTGAATCTACTCGAACCGGAAAAGAGCCTGTTGGTTACCAAGCCATTGATGAAAGTGCCTCACGGGGGTGGTCAGCAG
>JBJTAQ010000809.1:0-1678 GCA_046090945.1 Pirellula sp. | reverse complement strand
TACCGAGATGAGTCGATGGCATCGGCGTGCCGCCCAACGTTCGCACCACTGGTAAAATTTCCTTGTCGCTAGGGCTTGATAAGGGTGAAACGGTGCGCCGTGGACCGTGTGGACGACGCAAGGAACCTTGAGGGTCCAAGCTGCGGCGCGGCCCAAAATCCCTGCCTTGGCACTGTGCGTATGAACGACATCGGGCTTCAGACGGCTCAGCAAGCCTTTGATTTTCGAGTGGGCTTTGGCATCAGCCAGCGGCCGAATGGAACGCAGAAGTTCCGGAACCTCGATCACATTTAAATCCGGATCGCGATATTTCTCGAGCAAACATCCCTCAGCCCCGAGGCTTGGACCTGTGATGAGAGTCACATCATCTGCGTAATCTCGGACCAGATCCAAGCAGTTGAAGCGGGTATTCTCTTGAGCCCCGCCAACGATCATCCTGGTAATGATGTGTACGACTCGCATATCAAACGAATCGCAGCAGTCCGTAGCGTTTTTTTCCCGCACGGAGAATCAAATAATTACCCGCTAGATCGGATTCACTGAGGACTCGATCGAATGCAGTCACCTTTTGGTTGTTCAAGTAGGCCGCCCCCTCGGTCACTGTCCGCCTCGCTTCGCTTTTGGTATTGGCCAAGCCTGCTAAGCACAACGCATCGATGATTCCAAGTCGTTCCGAGAGCCGACTGCGAGGGATCTCTTGGCTGGGAACATCATCGAAAATCGTATTGAGTTGGTCTTGGGTCAACTGCGTGATGTCCGCACCGAAGAGCAATTTGGTCGCATGTTGGGCCGAATCGACTTTAGCGGATCCGTGAACTAATCGGGTAAGGGATTCGGCAAGTCGCGTTTGTGCGGCACGCTCCTGGGGACGTTCCTTTACTTGGGACTCGAGTTCCCGATATTCCTGCTCGGAGATATCCGACAGAAATCTTAACGTCATTAATACGTCGGCATCGGCTACATTGATGAAGTATTGATAGAACTCGAAGGGGCTCGTCCGCTCGGCAGCAAGCCAAACGGCCCCTTTCTCGGTCTTGCCCATCTTCTTGCCATCGCTGGTAGTCAGCAATGGGCATGTAAGTCCATACAGAGTGCGGCCTAGCATCCGTCGCCCGAGATCGATTCCTGCGGTGATGTTTCCCCATTGATCGCTACCACCGATTTGCAAAAGGCAATCGTGGTTCTTGGCAAGGTGTACAAAGTCGTAGGCCTGGAGCAGCATGTAGCTGAACTCGGTGTAACTCAGTCCGCTGTCGGTTCGCTCGAGGCGACTTTTCACCGAGTCCTTCGTGAGCATCACATTGATTGGAAAATTTTTACCGACATCCCTTAGAAAGTCCAGGAACGAGAAGCCATGCATCCAATCGAGATTGTTCACCAGAATCGCAGCGTTAGGACCAGAAAAGTCGAGGAAATGCCCTAGTTGCTTGCGGATACCAGCGACGTTTGCAGCAAGTGCCTCCTTGGATAGCAACTGCCTTTCATCCGTCTTGCCGCTCGGATCGCCAATCATTCCCGTGGCACCTCCAACAAGCGCTATCGGACGGTGTCCTGCCTGTTGAAATCGTCGCAGCATCATCAGTGGTAAAAGCGAACCGACGTGCAATGAATCCGCTGTCGGATCGAATCCGGCGTACACAACCGTGGATTTTCCGAGTTGCTCAGCTAACTAACGTCG
>JBJTAQ010000808.1:0-1655 GCA_046090945.1 Pirellula sp. | reverse complement strand
CCCTCCCAAACGATGTTGTTGCGAGTCATCTTCTGACCGCTGAAAATCTTGCATTTGGCAGGCGAGTGCCCTGATGCAGAGATCACGGCACTTCCCTTGGTGCCGTGTGCGTAGCTAGCGAACTCATTGTGGCAGCCTGGGATGGTACGGCCATTGACGAACATTTTGGTACCATCGCCGAAGGTGTATTCGATGGAGTAGCTATCAAAGTTCTGATCGACGCAATCGTTGCGATAGTGTCGTCCGCCTGATGCGATGGCTTCGACCGGCCAATCCTCTTTCATCCAGCAGCACTCGTCGATATTGTGGATCAAGAAGTCGCTAACGGCACCACCGCTAGCCCAGAGGAAACCGTGGAAACGGCTGATCTGATACAAAAGCTCGCTCTTCATGTCGTCGGGCTTCTTGGTCGCTGCTGCCGAGCCAGTCGGGCCCGCCATGCGGTAAGCTCTGAGCATCAGCAGATCGCCGATCTCACCGTTGCGAATCCTATCGAGCAACTCTTGGCGTACCACGCAGTGTCGGCACATCAATCCGACGCCTACCTTTAGGTTCCTTTCGACAGACAGTTTGCCCAACTCAAACATTTTGCGGCTCGCAGGTCCATCGACCGTCACAGGCTTTTCCATGAAGACATTGAGTCCCTTTTCAATGGCGTATTTGAACATCACCCAGCGAAAAGCTGGCGGGGTGGTCAAGATCGCTACGTCTCCGGGGCGCAGAGTATCCATCGCTTGTTTGTAGCCGTCAAAGCTGACGAATTGGCGTTCCTTGGGAACGTCGACTTTCTTTGGGTGGTTCTCTTTGAGTCGGGAATAGCTGCTGCTGAGTCGGTTTTCGAAAACATCGGCCATGGCTACAAGTTCGATCTCGCCATTGTCGACTTGAAGCGCATTTTCGGCGGCACCTGTCCCACGACCGCCGCAACCGATCAAAGCGACTCGGATCTTGCTATCTTGAGCCGCATGAACCGTTCGCGATAGGGTCGATGTTAGGCCTGCTGCAGCAGCCAAACTAGTCCCCGACTTGATAAAGCTTCGACGGCTCGATGCGCTGTCGCCAGAATTGTTTCCGATGTTCATTGGATTGCTCCGATCGTGGAAGGATGAAATAGATGAATAAAATAGATGGATGAAGTGATGGATTTAGCGTTCCAGGGGCACAGGCCGTTCCTTTTGGATCGGCTCAGAGTAGTCCCAGAACTTGCTCTTTTCTTCCTCGGAAGGTTCATCCAGTGGACGAACAATCCGAAATCCGACGTGCAGTGCATCGGTTAAATACCAAATGCTGACCGGGGACTGGGGATCTTGGGCGATCCAATCCTCCGTGGAACCTTCGCGAGCACTGCTCCGCAAAGCCGCTGCGTCTTGGTTCCAACCGCCACCGCGAACCACACGGGGGTAGAGAGTTTTTGGAACCAATAGAGGATTCTCGTTTCGCAGATCTGCCGGATAGCCTTCGGGCGTATGCTGATCGAGCACCCACTCGGCGACGTTCCCATGCATATCATGCAATCCCCAAGGGTTGGGCTTCTTGAGCCCGACCTTGTGGTAGCCTTCTCCTGCGTTGTCGACGAACCAAGCATAGTTCTCAAGTTCGGAGGAATCCGATCCAAACGAATAAGCATCTGTAGTTCCGGCGCGGCAGGCGTATTC
>JBJTAQ010000807.1:0-3977 GCA_046090945.1 Pirellula sp. | reverse complement strand
ACATACGGAAGCGGCTCTCCAGGTGGATCAAACGGAGGAGGCGGCCACCAGGGTGGTCGTTGTCCGTTGGGGCCGATTGGGCCATTGGGAATGGTCATCTTTCACACTCCTTTGAAAAGGGGAATCAAAACAAATCAACGCCACATGACTTTGCGAAGTCCGTGTTTCTTAGTGCCAAGCCTCAAGTACTCCGGGCGATGGCGCACATAACCCGGTGGATCAACGTGAACGTGTTTGAAGACATGGTCGGTTGCGACGGCGACCTTCATACCTGCAAGCTTAGCTCGCCAAAAGAAGTCCCAATGCTCCTCGACCTTGAGCTCTTCATCCCAGCGAATCGCTTGTAAGATGTCGCGATAAGCAACGAAGCAGTTACCGACATAATCACAGCGAGCGATCTTGTCATGCCAACGATATGCTCCAGAGTAGATTCGCATCACACGATCTCGCGAGGCGAGCATTCGGGGGCCTTCTTCCGTGTTGCTCATGCCAGAAAGTAAATCTAGGTCTGGGTATCGATCGAGCTTCTCAACGAGCTCAGCAAGTCGGGTTTGTTTCGTGATGATGTGATCGTCATCCGTAAAGACAACTACGGGAGAATCGCCCATATCCAGCAATCGATTGCGACCAGCCGAAAGCCCAATGTCGTAATCGGTCTCAACGAGTCGATCGACCATTGCGGCTTCGTCTGGACAGCATTTTGAAAATCGCAAGTCTGGTCGACCGTCATCCAGCACATGGATCAACGGCCTGTTATCGCCGCACTGCTCATAGATCGAACGGACGAGCGTTGCACAGCAATGTGGGCGATGGATTGTCTTGATACAAAATGTTACTCGGTCACGCATTGACGATCCCTCCTCCTGGATATCGCATTGAATGAAAGCCGTGTTTACGAAGTCCCATCGCTCGAAACTTCGGACGACCTCGGAGATCGCCATAGGGCTTGGCTCCGACATGGGCATGAACCACTGAGCAATCGACTGCAACTGCGATCGCGAGATGCTCGATGCGACTGGCTCGATAAAAGAACTCCCAGTGTTCGTAAGTCTTGATCGCTTCATCCCAGCGGACACGAGCGATTGTGTTGCGTCTTGCAAGAAACGCGTTGCTGACCATGTCACACCAGCAAACCGGTCCGATACGTTTGTATTCGCCTCGATGCATCCAGATTCGTTTCCCGTTCATCAGCGGGCTGAGCATCATCGGCTGGCCACCTCCACCTTGACGAACGGCAAGGATGTCGAGATTGTGTTCGTAGAATCGCTGATAGACGTGATCAAGATGTAGATCGGGAGTGACGATCTGATCATCGTCGAGCATGAAGACCAATTCGGTCTCTGCGGCATCGATCGCTGTGTTGCGTCCAATGCCGACTCCCACATCGTGTGTTCCGAGGTCGATCACACGGCAATGCTTGGCTGTCTCGGGATCTCCCTGTACAGGGCTCGAACCGGTGACATGCTGGTTAACAGCCTTTTGGATCTTCCCATGATTTTATTGGGTTTTGTGGTCCAGGAAAAGACTTCTCAGGGGCGATCGGACCCGAAATCGACAGTGATCCCTCCGGTCGCTGTTTGACTTTATCCCGTGCCGGCTAGAGATCGCGACATTCTGGTTAACAGGCTCTGTGGGATGTTTAGCGACTTCCACCCCCCCATTCCTACTACCGACGTTTGACTCGATTGCGGGATTCCGTAACTTACTTATCTTGCCCGCTTAGCGGGGTACAAAAACCTCGCCACCTCGACTTTTACTGGATATGGAAGAAATTCCCATACTCTTATGGCATCCATCATTCACCCGCTGTTGACCCTCCTTGCTTCCCTCACTCGGCAAGAGTTGGCCCAACAGGTCGCTTACCTCAAGGCAGAGAACCAGATCCTGCGTAGCAAACTACCAGATCGAATTCCGCTAAGCAATCAGGAGCGACGCTCTCTGGTCAAACATGGGAAGAAACTCGGAGCCAAAATCAAGGAACTTATCTCGATCGTCAGCTACTCCACGTTTCGCAAATGGGTGCGCAGTCTTGAGGACGCCCCGACCCACCGAGCCAAACCCAAAGAAAGCAAATCCGGACGCCCCCGAGTGGAGGAAAGTATCAGCGACGCTATCCTTCGCATTCGCAAAGAAACCAACTGGGGATACACAAAAATCGTGCAGGCCCTACGGAGACTCGGGCACACTGTCTCTCGCCAGACCGTTAAAAACGTTCTGGTGCAAGCAGGCTTGGGCCCAGAACCCCATGACCATCCAGACACTTGGTCTGAGTTTCTTAAGCGACACGCAGCCACCATGTGGCAGTGCGATTTCGCTTGCAAGAAAAAATGGACGATGAAAGGGATGGTTGAGTTGTATTTCCTGGTCTTCATCCATGTAGGTTCTCGACGTATTTGGATATCACCTTGCACCGAAAATCCGTCGGGCGAGTGGACCACGCAGCAAGCGCGAAATTTTTCGATGCACAAGGAAGAACAAAACCTTTCCTGCACAATTCTCCAACGCGATCAAGACACTAAATACATCGCAGCATTCGATCAAGTGTTTCAATCAGCAGGGACCAAGATCAAGAAAACCCCAGCACGATCACCCAACCTTCAGGCCTACGTGGAACGGGTCATTCAAACCCTAAAGCATGAAGTCCTCAATGGATTCTGCATCGTCAGCGATTCACACCTGAATCACATACTTCGAACTGCACAGGATTGGTACAACCATCGTCGTGGCCATAGTGCTTGTAATCATCTGCCACCCATACGCGAAAGCGACACGCCCGCTACGGTAGACTTGGTAAAGCATCAGCTCATTTGCGTTGAAGAACTTGGTGGTCACCTCAAGTCCTTTCGGGCCGCTGCCTAGTTGTGCATCGGTCAAATAGCTAATTCAGACTTGAGTCGATTCAAAAGTTCGGTCGTGCCGTGTTGGTCGGTCCATTGTTGGATGTACAACCAGTCCAATCGGGCAGCTTGGACGGCGAGTACGATTCGAACATCCGCAAGGTCTTTGTCGCGTTGCCAGCGGAGCTTTTGGATAACCACATCTTCGGCGGTTGGTATGACCGCTTCGATTTGTAAGTCAGGGAGAGGAAGCCGGCGTCGCCTTGCGAATCGCTCTTGGTGGTGAGGATCTTTGCCTAAGCGGAAAAGCTCGATCTCGAACTTGGTAGGTGTATATGTAAGAATGTTTCGAATGGACCCGGTCATGAGTTCGAAACCGGTTTGTGGATCGAGCTTAAAGTCGCTACCAAGGGATTCGCAGATCTTTTTCAGAACGCCTTCCTCGTATTCGATGACGATATCTGCATCTTTGGTCGCGCGCGGGTACCCGTAGGCGTTGCTGGAAAATGCACCGACCAGCATATATTGGATCTCAAGCGTTTGAAGCACTCGGATGATATCGATTAACGCTTGAAAACTAGACTTATCCAATCACCAAACCCTCCACATAGGGTCGGAATAGCCCTTCTTCCTCAACCCTTCTCTTGATGGCTTTCCGTCGATCTAGTTCCTCGCTTACTTGTTCATCGCTAAGGTCTGGTTGCTCAGCCTTGATGATTTGTTTCAACCAACGGATACCGTCGTCGTAGAGATCGGCGCCAAGACGAAATTTCTCGGGCATTGATAGCTCGCCCGCGCGTCGAAGATTCGACTGATCGATGGATGATTTCAAGTCGAGAATCTCTCTTTCGGCTACGGATCGATTTACTTCGGATTCAGGCATGGATGGTATTGTCCTAACGCTCTCACCGCTGGCCAAGGAGAATTCTCAGAGAGATCTCCTGGCTGTTAAAAGGGAGTACTCTGTAAAGCAGAGAAATGGTTCACTGGATTTACAGCTTATGCGAAATTCCTAGGGGAAAACGAAAAAAGCCGGGGATCGAGATCCTCGGCTTTGACCGTTAAATACGTTGTCTCGGAAAATCCGAGGATTGGAAAGCTCCCCCGGGTGGGCTCGAACCACCGACACGCGGATTAACA
>JBJTAQ010000806.1:0-2064 GCA_046090945.1 Pirellula sp. | reverse complement strand
TTCGAGGATCGGCGGCATTTGGATCGATTCGATGGGATAGAGGTCAAAGTATTTTTTGGGAGCGTACATCGGTAGATGGGGGCGATAGATTCCAGTTGCCAGGAAGAACGGTTGCGAACGGCTCGAATTCCTTGCTGTGCGTATACACTCGATGGCCCAGTCGATCATTAAATTATCTGCCATCGTATTTTCGTCCTGAGTCCAGATTCCCCAATCGAACTCATGCGGATTCTTGGGCGGTTTTTTCAGCATGCGGACGTTTTCCAGTCCGTTCAACGGGAAACGATCGGGCCAGTTAAACGGCTGTCTAGTTTGCCCGCGGGCGACTTGGTCCTGGTAATGGCCATCGAAGCGTTGGTCAAAGTATTCATGCCAGTCCGATTTGCGATTGAAGCCAGGCATGTGATGATGAACTTTGCCACCCCCTGCGACCTTGTAGCCGTGATTGAGAAAGTGTAGAGGTATCGACTGGGTCTCGGAGAGAGCTTGGTGCCAAACGACGGAGTTGTCGTAGATGCCCGTCGAGCTCGGATTGCGTCCGGTAAGAACTGCGACACGTGACGGATTGCATACTGGGGCCGGTGCATGAGCGTTGGTAAAAAGAGTCCCGCGGCTTGCCAGCCGGTCGATGTTAGGCGTTTGAACTTGCGGATTGCCCTTCAAGCAGCCGACCCAATCGTTCAGATCGTCCATGACAATCATCAGGACATTGGGCTTAGAATCATCAATCCGATCAACTCCGAAAGCTACCGAACAACCATTAGGTATGACTGCATAAATCAACGCGATGATGGTTAGGTATGTATGCAGTTGCGGTTCTGGTCGGATCAACATGACTTAGCGTTTTGCCTCGAAGAAGTAATCGATATAGTCCCATTGAAGGTCCTTCGCGACGGCTTTTTTCTTGACCGATTGGACTTCGGCGGTGAGCTTTCGGAGATTCTCTGGATCCAACAGCGGGTCTTGCGATTCCTGCCTCCAGCGGTTGAGTCGCTCTGAGAGGTCCTTGAGGATCTTGGCATGATCTGAGCTATCGGCAAGGTTGCGAAATTCGAAGGGGTCTTCTTGAAGGTCGTAGAGTTGATACTTCGGAGGTTTGCGGGCGATTTCGTATGCGTTGTGGATCGTCTCCGGTGCGCTCGCGATTTCCTCGTGCAGGTCGAGTTTGGGCTCGACGCCTCGTTGCTCGGTGTCTTCGACAAGTTTCCGGATCGTGTTGGCGTAGTCGGGGTGAATGGTGTCAGGCAGTAGGTTCTCGATGAGTTTGTAGCGATCGGAGCGAACGCATCGCTGAGGGAAATAGTTGCTGGCTGCCGCGTGCGTGTGGTATTCGGCAAAGTAGTGACTGCGCCATGGGGTTGGCCTAGAGTTGCTTGGATCAAATAGCGGTTGTAGTTCCATCCCAGCTAGCCCCTCGAGAGCCTCAGCGCCAGCAGTTCGTAAAATCGTTGGGAACAGATCCAGTGTTGAGACCAATTCGTTTCGGACCTGCGGGGAGATCTTTCCAGGCCAACGCAACAGCATAGGGATTCGCAATCCGCCCTCGAAACAGGTTCGTTTGCCCCGCAGCATGTCGGCTCCGTGATCGCCGATAAAAATCACCAATGTGTTTTCGCTTGAACCTCGTTTCTCAAGCACCAGCAATAACTCGCCGACGAGCGAGTCCAATCGGCTGATGCAATTGTAATAGTCGGCGATCAGGGGCCGCATTCCGGGCGGGTCGATTCCCATGTAAGGCATCGCGCGAACATCCTGTGCATTTTGCGGTTGGGCAGGAAGCCCATCGACCTGCCGGATCCACGGGTCATGGGCATCTGGAAAGTTGACGCTCAGGAAAAAAGGCTTTTCCGCCTGCTGACTCTTGGCAATGAACGCATCGGCTTTTTTGGCGTAGTCTCGAAGATTCTTGCGATTGAAATTGGATGCTGGGATGTCATGAGAATCGAAGGGGATGGCGGATTCTGGCTCAACGTGCAGCTTTCCGATGATCCCGGTCGCGTAGCCGATACGGCTGAGCGACTTGGGGATGCTTTCGATCTCGGAGCGATAGAGTCGGAACCCCCA
>JBJTAQ010000805.1:0-2323 GCA_046090945.1 Pirellula sp. | reverse complement strand
GGCACGATTGTCCAAGTAGGCAGTAGCTGGAGACTCATCGATGCTCCTAAAATGGTCGATGGATCGAGCGTTGGAGAGTCTGGATTCTTCTTCCCATCCTTGGCAGTCAATCGGGATATCGCCGCTGTGCCGACCGACGCGGGAATGACCGAAGCGATGCAAGGTCTCCTCTCGGAGCTCGATAAAGTCGACAGCGCCATGAAGGATGGCAACGCCACCCCCGAGCAGTACAAGGAACGAGGTGCAATCCTGCGGAAACTCATCGCAGCGAGCCAAGGGGCCGAGGACCTTGGGTCCTGGATCCACCAATTCGCCGATTCGGTCAGTTCCGCAGTGCAAACCGGAGTTTATCCCGACGGGATCGATGAGCTCAAAGACCTAAGATCCAGCTTAGAGAAAATAAACGGAGGGAAAGAGCACATCCCCTATGTAGCCTTCCGAGTGATTTCGTCTGAATTCATGGCGTCGATGAGCGACCCAAAGGCCAATCATGCAGCCGTACAAGAAGAGTACATCGAGAAACTAAAGAGCTTCGCGGAAGAATACCCAAGCTCACCGGATTCGGCTGAGGCGATGATTCAGATAGGACTTAACGATGAACTCGGAGGCCAAGAAAAGGAAGCTCAGGAGTGGTATCGTAAGGTCGCCACCAATTTCCCCGGAACCGACTTCGGAAAGAAAGCCTCTGGAGCCATCGTCCGACTGAACCTGGAGGGAAAAACGCTCAATCTACGCGGGAAAACCCTCGACGGCAAAGAGATTCAAACCACAGGACCGACCATCGTTCATTATTGGGCCACTTGGTGCGATCCGTGTAAGACTGACATGGCTGAGCTTCGCAAGTTGCAGGCCAAGTATGCCAAGCAAAATCTTCAGATCGTCGGAGTGAATCTCGACAACGACGCCGCAACAGCCGCCAAATTTCTCAAAGAAAATGCTGGCAAGTACCCTTGGTCTCACATCCACGAACAAGGGGGATTTCAGAGTGATCTGGCCACCAAACTCGGCGTCTTGAGCGTTCCGGTAACGATTCTGATCGACGGCAAGGGTGCCGTAGTCAAGCGAACGGCGGGCTTCAGCACCAACCCGGACATGATCCAAGCGGTCGAGAAACTCATGGAGCAAGGACCTGCGGCCAAGCCGAAACAGGCCACCGCGAAACCAAGCCCGAACAAAAAGTAGTTATTCGTCGGTTTTCACAGATGACAGCACGTCGATTTCGTCGAACGAACGGATCGATGGCCCATGGTAGTCCTTCGGCAGCGGCGTGTTGTTAGGCCGAATGCACGCGATGACTTGCAGGTGGGCTTTCTCGGCAGCCTGAATCTCACCGATGACATCCGTAAAGAAAATCAGTTGCGTAGGGGATAACCCCAACGCTTCGGCGATTTTCAAATAGCTTTCCGGTTCCTTCTTAGAACCGATCGTCGTGTCGTAGTGCCCGCTGAAGAAATGCGTCAAATCCCCGACGGTCGTATGCGAGAAAAAGAGTTTTTGGGCAAGGATCGACCCTGAGGAGTAGATCCGCAACTCAACGCCCGCTTTCTTCCACCGCTCCAAAGCCGGCAGAACATCCGCAAAGATCTCCGCACGGAGCTTGCCGCTTCGAAAACCTGATTCCCAAACCAACCCTTGCAGAGACTTCAATCCTGTGGTCTTGCTATCGCTGTCCATCAAGCGTTCCACCGTTGCGACCACCCCGGAGAGCTGCGTCTCTGAGACCCACTGATCAACCTGTCCATGATGGGCTTTCCAAGGAATCTCGTCAGGTCCGTATCCCGAGTCGATTGCAAGCAGCGACAAACTTGACTGGACCGCAGGCTGGCTCCAATTCACTTCAAGGAAGTCGCGAAGATGGAAGCGAACGAACGGAAACATCACGTCGTAGACAAACCGAACGTCGGCCACCGTCCCCTCGATGTCCAAAAGCGCACAGCGAGCGATTCGAATGTTCTTGGCTTGGGTCATTCTTTCCTGATGTCTTGCCAGAGTGCTTAACTAGGGATGATTCGCGGCGCAATGCTCGATTCGCTCATCGGTAGATGCGACTTGCCAAAGCACATTGGGCTATAGTCACCATGGACACCTTGGTCAATGTAATGGGGTGTCCAACCAGAAACATCCTCAAAGAATCGAATGCAGCGGATGCGACGGTCATCGCACAAATTGAACCAGTGCTTCATCCCGCAAGGTACATTGATCATATCCCCGCTTTCGACCGTCACACTAAATACCGGGCCGTTGTCCGGGTGAAGGTGAAACACCCCCTTACCCTCGACAGTGAAGCGTACCTCGTCCTCGGAGTGCGTGTGCTCCTTGTTGA
>JBJTAQ010000804.1:0-3477 GCA_046090945.1 Pirellula sp. | reverse complement strand
CGAAGATCTGACGACGACCAGCAACGGCCCTGTGAAACTTCAGAGCCTCACAGGCAACATCGTCATCAATGCAGGGACTGCAGCGACCAACGGGATCACCGCCAACGGATCAGGCGATATCCTCCTGCAGAGCTTAGGAGGTGCGATTGTTGCGAACTCGGGTATCCAGAGCGGTACAGGGAACATTACGCTATCGAGTCGCGATGCTTTATCGGTCGAAGACCGGATTCGAACCACTGGACCTGGAACGATAGTTTTGGAGTCTCAAGGGACGATCACGCTGGGTGCTAACAGCACCTTGAACACCTCGAATGCCAACCTGGGTGTTTTCAGCGGTGGAGATATCTTCATTGGTAGTATCAATGCTGGGACCGGGCAGGTCTTCCTCAGCGCGGCAGGTAGAATCGCCGAGATCAACCAGGTCGATAAAGCCACCCACATCACAGCCCAAAGCGTCTCGATGATCGCCGGAGGTAAGATCGGCGACTCGGACACCACCAATCAGATTCTGGACAACAATCGAAATGCGATTGTCGTCGATACAACAACCATCGCCGCTCGTGCAGGCGACTCGATCTACATCCAAGATCCGTCCAGCCTTACGGTCGATCGGATCAGTACGAGTCTGGCGAAGGTGAATTTCAATTCGACAACCAGCGATGTTTCGCAGACTCTTGAAGACGTAACCTCGAGTGCCAACAGCGGAAATGTCAAACTTCAGACCCTCAACGGCGACCTGACGATCAACCCCGGCACACCTGGAACTCTTGGGGTAAATGCTCATGGCAGTGGCGACGTTCTGCTTCAAACCCTTCGCAGCGGATCGGTGATTCTCAATGCGGATGTGGTTAGCGGTTCTGGTGACATCACGATCATCAGCCTTGGGGAACTGAACGTTGGGGATCGGATAAAGACCTCACGACCAGGGACGATCTCGTTGCTTTCGGAGTCCAAGATAACCGTCAGTTCGTTGACGACCAACAATGCCGATCTTTCGGTGGTCAGCACCCTGGAGATCGTGCTTGGTACGATCGATGCAGGCAGTGGATCTGTGGCATTGAGTTCGGCGTTATCGATCAGCGACTTGGATTCGAATAACTCTACCGTCAACGTCACGGCATCGAGTCTATCGATGCGTGCTAGCACGACGATTGGTGGGACCGATACCGGGCAGAGCAATTTAAACCTCAATCGCAAGGCGATCACGACTCAAGTCGGAACGCTGGCAGCGATTGCCACTTCGGGAATCTACATCCAAGAGCGCGATGGTGTGACGATCGATTCGGTATCGACGAGTGTCAATCGCGTGAATTTCAATTCGACTTCGTTTACAGTGACCCAGGCGTTCGACGACCTGACGACGCGGACCAATGCACCGATCTTGCTTCAGAGCCTTGCTGGAAATATCGTCGTTAACCCGGGACTTTCCGGTGGTCCTGGTATCAGAGCCAACGGGACCGGAAACGTGCTGCTCCAAACGCTAAACAGCGGAACGATCATCACCAATGCAGATATCGTATCGGGTACAGGGAATATCACGCTCTCGAGCAAGGATACCTTGACGATCAACGAGCGTTTAAAGACCTCCGGTCCGGGCGGGATCTACCTTGATAGCAAGAGCGATCTGCTGATTGACTCGCTGACGACCAACAACGTCAATCTGGGTGGATTCGCAAGTGGCAATATCTTCCTTGGAAACATCCAAGCAGGCACTGGGAACGTTTCGCTTCAAGCCGGACAAAACATCTCGGACAACCCGAACCTGAGCAATGCTCTGCATATCAGCGGTGCGAAGCTGACCATGGTTGCCGGAGGCAAGATCGGTGATTCTGATCTAGGCAACTTAGCGAGCAGTAACTCCAAAGCGATCCTCACGAATGTATCGAGCCTAGCGGCGCGCTCGTCAAGCGGAACTTATATCCAGGAGTTCGACGGGTTGGTGATCGAGTCGGTGGTTAATCCCTTGCAGCGGGTGAACTTCCGAGGTGATAGCTCGAACCAAACCCAAACGCTCGAAGACCTGACGTCGAGCAACAACGGACCGGTGAAACTCCAGAGCCGTACCGGCAACATCGTCGTCAACGCAGGGACCGTTGGATCCAGTGGGATAATCGCTAACGGATCCGGTGATATTCTGCTCGAGACCCTTGGCGGAAGCATCACCACGAATGCAAACGTCGTGAGCAACTCTGGTCATATCACGCTCAGTGCCACAGGAAGTATCACCACGAGTGGGATTCAAACCGGTGGAACTGGATCGGTTTACCTATCCTCGGGATCGGATGTTTCGCTGGGTTCGATCACGACCTCCGGAGGCGATGTCCAAGTCCTCTCAGGAAATAACCTAACCCTGGGCAGTATCAATGCCGCAGCAGGTCGCGTCTACTTGGAAGCAACCGGTAGTATTACCGATACGAATCCAAACACCAATACGACCAATGTGATCGCTAGCGCCTTGGCGATGAAAGCAGGAACGACGATTGGAGGCTCGGATACCGCATCGGGTAACGCCAACACCAATCGCAACGCGATCGGTACCAGGGTTGCGACCCTGGCAGCCCAAGCGGGCTCGGGACTGTACATCCAGGAAGCCGATGGAGTGACGATCGATACCGTAACGGTAACAAGCGACCGAGTGAATTTCAACTCGACACGCACGAGCCAATCGAAGTCCTTGGAGGACTTGAGTACGCTGGTCGATGGACCGGTGAAGCTTCAAAGTTTAACGGGTAACATCGTGGTCAATTCGGGTACTTCCGGAAGCAACGGTGTAACAGCCAGCGGCAGTGGCGATCTACTGTTGCAGGCCTTGGGTGGGAATATCACAGCCAATGCACCGATCGTTGCGACATTAGGGAATGTCACGCTCGATGCAAGCGGATCGCTGAACCTGAATGCTCCTGTTGAAACGACAGGTACACTGGTACTTGCTTCAGGATCCTCGACTACAATCGAGTCGATCAGCACCGGTGGAGGCAACCTGCAGATCACCTCTGGTGGAGATCTAACGCTTGGAACGATCAACGCTGGTTCTGGTCTTGTATACTTGCAATCTGGCGGTGACATCAAGGACTCGGATCCAACGAGCAATTCGACCAACATCATCGCCAGTTCCTTAGCGATGAGTGCCCTGGGCAAGATAGGGGGTTCGGATACAGATTCCCCGAGCGGCAGTATCAATCGCAACGCGATCGGTACCCAGGTTGGGGTGTTGGCAGCGCAGGCCGGTACCGGGATTTACGTCCAGGAGTCTGACGGCGTGACGATTGACAGCGTATCGGTATCGAGTCAGGGGGTGAATTTTAATTCGACCCGAACCAGCCAAACCCAAACGCTCGAAGATCTGACGACGACCAGCAACGGCCCTGTGAAACTTCAGAGCCTCACAGGCAACATCGTCATCAATGCAGGGACTGCAGCGACCAACGGGATCACCGCCAACGGATCAGGCGATATCCTCCTGCAGAGCTTAGGAGG
>JBJTAQ010000803.1:0-1308 GCA_046090945.1 Pirellula sp. | reverse complement strand
GGTATTATCGCACCTTTGGTTCTAGCCGTGCTCTTGGTGCTGTTGGGTACTTTGCTATGGGTGATTCACCAGGTCAAGCGTAGGCTGATTCCGGGCAGAAGATCATGATCCAAAAGAAGAACTTCCAGCGACTGACTTTTTGCTTCGTCCTTTTTTCTGCGATCGCATCGCTATTAGTGGGGCTTGGTCAAGAGTCCTGGTATCTACCCGCCTTGGTTTGCACCTGTGCAGTGACCGCTTATTATTGCACCGACTTGTTTGGCTTGATTTACCTGCCTCGCTATATCGTGTATACCGGCATGATTGCCGGGGCGCTGCTTGCAGGCTATGAGTACTTCACTCAGATGCGCTCGAACCAACTATTGTGGGTCGGTAATTTGCTGGTCTATGTTCAGATCCCACTTTATTTCCAAAAAAAGGAAAAGCGTGTCTTCGAACAGTGGGGGGTTTTTCTACTGCTGGAACTCGTTGTTGCAGCATTGGTCAACGACAATGTGCTCTATGGGCTTATGATGTTGCCTGTTCTGGCCGTCGGTAGCGCGGCTCTGATCGCGTTGGCTGAATTCGCTTCCTACCAACGACACAATGAATCCCACTCGGAGTCCAACTCGATTTTCTCTAGGCTCCTTCACTGGCTCGGCGTTGAGAAAATTGCAAGTCGCGGAGTCTCAGGGCTCAAGCTTTCGGCGAGCAAGTCCGATCAGCAATTTGGTTCAACTCAAGAGTTCCGTCCGAATCGATGGCGTTCGACCATCATTCCGTTTGCGGTTGCGATGCTTTTGTTTTCCGTCGGCTACTTCTACATGCTCCCCAGGTTGTACTCGGAATCCTTCGACGGCGAAGGCCTGGGATGGGGTGGTAGCCGGATCGGATTCAGCGAACAGATCTCGCTGCAATTTGTAGGAAATCTACTTCGAAACGAGTCTCCCGCATTTCGAATGAGCATGGTCAATGAAGCGACCGGCAAGGCGTATCGGCCCAATCAACCACCTTATATCCGCGGGACCGTCGTTCATCGATACATCGATGGTTCAGGTCGAGGCTTCTGGCAACCGAGCGACCGAGACACAGCCAACGGGAAACAAGCCAATCTCAGAGACCTGATGACTCCGCTGGACTACGATAACGATGTGCGGACCAAAAGGGATTCGGTCAGAGTCAATGTCGCAGAGCGATCCCCTTTCGGACCCGTCGTCTGCTCACTGCCTCCGTATGCCCAACTCGAGAACTCACCCTTTTTCACCTCGCGAAGAGATTGGCGCATGGTCGATACACGCGGCAACTTTTCAGGGGCGACACCCCCGAAAC
>JBJTAQ010000802.1:0-2376 GCA_046090945.1 Pirellula sp. | reverse complement strand
AGCAGGAGCCCCGGTGCCGACGACCCAAATCCTGTTCAATCAACCTCAGTCGATGAAGATCTCTTACGATGTCGTCGGCGATGGTTCCTTTACAAGCGACTGCTTGATCGTCCCTGGACGGTTGGAATTTGCACAAGGTGGCATCTATCGCTTGAAGCTCACCGATATCGCGGGTCGCGAAGGAGTGGAGTTGTATCCAACCGTTGAGGTAGGTCACTCGAATCCTCGCACGGCCGCATACTTGGCACACAATGCGATCTCGATTCAATTTACCGAGGAAGATCTCGATCAAGCTTTGTCGGGCAACTTTGTGACCAAGGTGATTTACCTGCCGGATCCTGAATTCCAAGGTGAAGTCATCTCCGGTATCGACACCTTGGTCAGCACTCGGCTCGAACCGGGATTGGATCCGATCATCGAAGCAGATCGCCGAGGTTCTATTCTAGCGATTGTTCGCTTGGGCAACAAAGACATCGAACTGACCGCTGCGGCTTATGCCAACGGTGGTGTACCGGGTCCGATGGGTCCTGGTGGAATGGGGCCAGGCGGCATGGGTGGTGCTGGTGGATTATGCGGTCCGGATGGACGCCCGATCGATCCGATGAGTGTTCCTCCGAACATGGTCGCTGGTGTAACAGCTCCTCAGTACGGCATGACTTACAGTGGAACACCGATCGGTTTGGCTGGTCCTCCACACATCCCATTCGGACACCCCGCGGGTCTACAGCAGCACGTGATGAAGAACAAGACTCACATGCACATTCCTGATCCGGTCGACAAGATGAAGATGACGGTTCGTCAGCAACCTGGATACAGCTATCCAACGCCACCGAGCCACATCCGTATCCATGAGCAAAATATCCATCCAGGATATCCTTCCGGCCGACCAGGTTTCTACCACGCCAGCCGCCCAGTTCCATCGAACCTTTACGGTGGTTCCCAAGGTCCTGGACCTGGAGGCGCTGGTGGTGCAGGTGCTGCTGGAGGTGAATATTGTCCTCCAGGTACCCCGCAAGTCCGTTAGTCTCGGGACCGCAAGCAGATGAGTTCTAAACAATAGTCCCGGATCGTCTGGGACTATTTTGTTATCACGCAAGCCGACAAGGTGCAGCATGTTTCGACACATTTCCTTTCCAACGATGGTGCTAGGATGGGTCGCCTTCGTTGTGATCTGCATCTTGGCGGTCTTCTTTAGTAACGTCGCACTTGGGCAAACGACCTACACGCCCGCACCTGGGAACTCTCGATTGCCTTCGAATACGCGAAGTCTGATCGGGGACGAGATGGTTCCAGGGGCGATCGGCTCAATCCAGTTGCAGCGCAAGCCTCAACTTCGCGGTGCTTGGCAAGCCGTTGAGGTACGCGGTCCTAAAGGGGTTCAATTCAACTTTGCCGAGGCAGGACAGTTCGCTCCCGACATGCAGAACCCGGCTCGAGTTGGATTGCTAGTCGGAGCCGTCTATCGATTGCGGTTAACTGGTATCGAGGGAGATCCTGATCTGGAACTGTTCCCGACCATCGAAGTTATCGATAAAACTTGTCCACCTGCTGAACGAGAACACCGATTTCCGATTCCGATTGAAATCGACGAGAACGATATCGCAGACGCAGCACGCGGTGAATTGGTCATGCGAGTGATCTATCTCGAGGACTCCGAAGTAGCTGAACCGGTCGATACGTCAGGCAAGCCGCAGCGAGTCTTGGATATCAGTCCAACCCAGAATGCGCTTCGTACAGCGGACCAACTCGGCCGACCCGTTGCTATTCTGCGGATGGGTTCTCGGGTTCCGAATGTAACCCAAGGGCAAGACTGGTTAGAGTTCCTTTACCACTGTCCACCTTGGACAACTCTTAAACCCATACCGACCAAACAGATGCTCATCGATGAAGGTCGTTGGCCGATTATCGAATACCCAAGCGTGATTCCGGCTGACCAGCGCCCGATCGGTAATCCAGCCGCATCGGGTTCGATCAGCGATTCGCAATAGTGATTCGCAATAGAAAACAGTGCAAGTATCCGCACACATGATTTGCCAAGAAAAAGGGTCCGCCCCATGATGCATCGGCGAAGTCCACTCAAAACCGGATCAACGACATCGCAGTACCTTGATCTGCAAAGCCTTTTTTCAATAAGTGCTTGCGTAATGGTACTGGGCGGACTGACCGGTTGTGCAATAACTGGGCCCACGACTGGAAAGCGAATCCCACGTGAAGCGGCAGCGATCGAGTCGCAGGTTTCAAGCGATGCAGCACCGATGGCCCCTGCGTCTCAAACAGCCGAATCTTTATCCAGAACACTGCCGCAAAAAGAGAGCTTTGCGGTTCCTCGAACCCCATCGGCCGTTGGACCTCAATACGTCGAAACTTCGGCCCCAG
>JBJTAQ010000801.1:0-1791 GCA_046090945.1 Pirellula sp. | reverse complement strand
ATGAGATCCCCAAATTCCCCACTCCGCAGCGGTCAGGTGGGAAACCAACATGTCCAAATTCTGCCAAAAAATGGACCGATGGTGCGGGATATGTCCACGCGTTGGACACGTTCACCGGATATGGGTAAAAAGCCGCCGTATTTGGACAAGTCGAACTGCGATGTTGCTTCGAATAAGTTGCCGTCGAATTCATTTTTGAAGAACTTCCAACAGAGCCGGATGCTTGTAAATCGTTTCCCTGCCGTGCTTCTCGCCAACCATCACTCCGATGCGCTCTAACTCCTGCAAGTATTCCGAGGCCGTCTTTCGCTTGGCGTTTAGTTCCGCGACCAGACGCAGCATCTTTTCCTGAACGATCCTCATGACGCATCCCCTTTCTCCGGCCAATCGAGAATGTGACGCAGTTCAAGTTCTGCGGCGAGTTCCTCTTCGCTCGGGAGGATGAGGCGGTATTTGGAGGCGAAGAGTTGTTGGCTTTCGCTCAGGACGGAGTATCGGACAAGTGTTTCATCCTTGTCGGCGCAGAGAATGATACCGAGCGTGGGATTGTCGTCCGCGTTGCGCTTCAGATCATCGAACATGCGGACATACATGTCCATCTGGCCGATGTTTTCGTGGGTGAGCTTTTTCGTCTTCAGGTCGATAAGGACAAAGCACTTGAGCAGGTAGTTGTAAAACACGAGATCTAGGTAGAAGTGGCTGGTTTCGGTGCTGACACGGAACTGGCGACCGACGAAGGAGAAACCTTTGCCCAACTCCATAAGGAAATCGCGAAGGCGGGTAACAAGAGCGTCTTCCAAGGCGCGCTCGCCGGGGTCGCGTGATTCGGGCAAGTCGAGGAATTCGAGGATGTAAGGGTCTTTGAGGAAGTGCAGCGGGTTGGCCTTGACGGAGACGATCTCGGGGACGGGCGGGGCCTTAAGCAATCGTTCGAAGGAGCGGGTTTCGATGGCGCGCTCAAGGGCGCGGGAACTCCATTGGTGGCGCGCTGTTTCCTCGATGTAGTATTCCCGCGCGTGAGGATTTTCCACACGCATGACAAGCCGCCAATGGGTCCAGCTCAATTCGCTACGCAGTGCGTAGCCTTTTCCAGCATCGGGGAATGTAAGGTAGAATTGACGAAAATTCTTGAGGTTCGCTACGGAGAGACCCTTGCCAAATTCCTCTGCAAGGTCGCGTGCCAAGTTGCGGATGATTTGTCGGCCGTATTCCGCGCGGGTCGCTCCCCCTTGCTCCTCCTCGACGATTCGGTGACCGATCTGCCAGTAAGCTTGCACCATAGCGGAATTCGCAGCGGCATAAACCTGCCCTCGAGCTTGCCGGAGGATGGATCGTACATCTTCAAGCAGACGCGTGGCGGGAAGTTCAGATGACATATCCGAGACCTTTCAAATTGGCGCGGATGGTCGCCTCCAGCTTGGCCGACTCGGCGAACTGGGCGTTCAGTTCCGCGACCAGACGCGGCATCTTTTCCTCGAAGGGCTCGCCGTCGTCTTCGACTTCCTCGGCACCGACGTACCGACCGGGCGTGAGAACGTAGCCATGGGCGGTGATCTGTTCTGTGGTGGCCGAAAAACAAAAGCCTGCAATGTCTGCGTAGGTTGGAGAGGTGCCGTGTTTCTCTTTGGTTTTTCGCTCGGGCTGCAAGCCCACGCTACGCTAGTTGTGATAGGTGCTTGTGATTTTCTCCAAGTCGGCGTCGGTCAGTTCGCGGTGAACACGATCGATGAGGGTACCGAGCTTGCGGGCATCGATGAACAAGGTCTGTTTGCGGCGATCACGGAACCCCCG
>JBJTAQ010000800.1:0-2516 GCA_046090945.1 Pirellula sp. | reverse complement strand
CGATGGAACGATCGCCGTGCTACGGGCCAGTGGCGATCATCTTTTTTCAGGATCATTCGATACGACGATCCGTTCCTGGGATATTGCAACAGCCCTATCCGGAGCCGACTCCCAAGGCCGATTCGTTCATCCGGTTTCGGCACAGTACGAAGACTCGAGCGCCAGGGAGCCGATCCGATGAGCCTTTGGCGGAAAACTCGGTCGAAATCCGCCTTTGGCAACCTCTTTCAAGGGTTGTTTCGCCGTAGCCAAATCGAAACGCTTGAACCTCGCGTCGTATTCAACGGCGATGCGTTGGGTGCAAAACCACTATGGGTCGGCGGTGTCTATGTCGAAGAAGACTCGGGAAGCGATGCCCACGGAGACTCTTTTTACGTTACCTTCGAAGGGGGTGTAGCGAATACCCGACTGAATCGTTTGGTGATCGACACCGATCAGAACGCCACAGGTTACAGCGTCGCCGACAACCTCTTTGATACGCTCGAAGGCAATCGAGGCGCCGATCATGCTTATGGCTTCAAAGTCGAATCGCTCGAGGCCAAAGATCCAGAGGCCCGCGTTTGGGCAGAGGTCCTCGACGGATCGATGCAGTTGGTTCTGAATTTTGAAAACTTCTACGCCGGCGATCGAGTCGTCTTTTCCATCGATGTCGATGAAGTTCAGCATCTGTACTCGACGGTTGATATTCAAGAGTTCAACGAGGGGCTCGATCCGATCACCTCCGGTGCGGAGTTCGAGGGATCGATGTTTCGGGCTGAGTTCAGTGCTCCGCATTATGAAAACTCGGTAGCGACCGGCCGGTTCTTCAATCGCTACGATTCTCAACTCGACCAAGCCCAACAGGCCGGCTCGCCATTAGATCTTCCTGCCGACAATGCCGATGGGAAGCGAGACCGCTCGAGCGGCGCTGCAGCCTCGACACCTCAAATCCTGATCCCTGCCTCGATCGCAGGTAAAGTCTACCTCGACAACAACGACAACGGCATCGTTGATAACTTCGAAAAAGGACTAGGATCGGTTACCATCGAGCTTGTATCAAGCCAAACGATCACCGGCGAGAGTATCCGCAAACTGGTCACCACCCAAGCCGACGGCACCTACCGATTCGATAGCATTCCACCGGGACTCTACTCGCTATTCGAACTCCAACCGGCGGGACTCTTCGACGGCCAGGATTCACCAGGCCGCGTGGGAGATCAAATCCGAGGTTCGCTGCTGGCGAACGATCGTATCGGAAATATCCTGCTCAACGGTGGCGATGTCGGTGTCGAGTACAACTTTGGTGAACTCGAACCCTCCTCGATCTCAGGCAAAGTCCATATCGGATTGCCCGGTTTCAGTTGCTTTAGCGCCGACCCTTTGGGCTCCCGACCGCTAGCCGATGTGACGATCACACTGGTCGATAACCTTGGCAAAGTCGTCGCCAAAGCGCAGACCGACTCGCTCGGAGCCTATCGATTCGACGGGCTACCCAAGGGGCTTTATACCATCGTCGAGTCGCAGCCGGTAGGCTTGATCGATGGATCGTCGCGAGCCGGGACCGTCGAAGGAGCGACCAACGGGGTTGCGATCAACGGAACGCGGATTGAATCGATTCGTCTGCTGGGTGGTCAAACCGCCATCGACTACGATTTTTGCGAACGTTTGCCAAGCTCGATCTCCGGGAAAGTCTATGAGGACATCGATCAGAACGGGGCTTGGAACTCCGGCGATAGTCGCATCTCAGGCGTCCAGATCGATCTTCTGGATCGGGACGGAAAACTCTTGGCGACCACGACGACCCAAGCCGATGGAAGCTACCGTTTCGAAGGTCTCGCGCCGGGAAGCTATACCGTTGTAGAGCGTCAGCCCGAGGGTTATTTCCAAGCTGGACAGCAACTCGGCAGTGCGGGAGGGAATGCGACGACGGTCGATACGATCTCCTCGATCGTCCTGACCGATGGCTTGGATGCCATCGACTACGACTTTCTAGAGATTCCACCGGGGATCGTCAGTGGATATGTATTCCAAGATGGCTCGGAGTTGCTAACGAGCGACGGTCAGCCACCGGGCGATCTGACAGGAATTCGTGATGGGGTTCGAACCCCTGATGATCTACCCATCGCAGGTTCGGTGTTGCAACTTCGCAAGCTCGATGGCTCACTGCTCTCAAGCGACGATGTCCTTCCTGGACGCTATGGCCAAGCGGGCGTGGAGGTCATGACCGACGCGACAGGCTTTTATCGATTTGAAGGTGTGCGACCCGGCAAATACCACATTTACCAGCGAACCTCCGCCAGCAACCTCTCAGACGGTTGGGATACACCGGGTACCACCGGAGGCTACGCCATCAATGCAGGTCAAAGCGTCCCGAACGACATCCAAGAGACGATCGATCTGCTAGCGACCGAGCAAGCTTCCGATCCGGGGACCGATGCTCTGCTGTTCGTGCAAGTCGTCGCCAGAGGAACTTCGTTCGAGAACAATTTTAGCGAGATCTTGGTCGGAGTTCTGCCTCCCCCACCTCCACCACCTCC